>NZ_JAUBSH010000009.1:0-127241 GCF_036704705.1 Microcoleus sp. K1-B1
GCCCGTCCTTTTTGGACGGGCGGGACGCCCATCCCACAATAACAATTAAAATTGTAAGTTATTTAATTCGCGATCCTTAGCTAAAAATTGCTTTATGGGAAGAAGGGGGAAATTGAGCTTAACTCGATTTCCCCCCTCTTGACAAACGCTTTGTTTTCTGAAGCTTTTTCTCTAACAGACCATCTGTCTCGACTCAATTTCTAGCAAGCGCAGCAGTGTTTCATCGCCCTTGGCTTTGGCTGCTTCCTTTCTACGATCGAGAATATTGCAAATATTCGCCTGATGGACTTGCGCCACTTCCACAACTGTTGGGTAATAATCCACCGCCCCTGAGGCGCGAGCTGCTGCGACATCGCCAGCTTGAGCATCTCGCTTTTTGGTATGGTTTGGGCCGCCGTATTTTCTGGGGTTGGGAATGTGTCTCGGATACCGATAGTTCCAGTTTTGACCCCGATATTTGCCTGCGACTTCCCCTTCGATCATATCGACTGTCGGAATGTCGTACTCGTAGTTTGAACCGCGATAAGTGAGTTTCATATTTTTTGATCCTTATATTTATCGAGATAAAAAGGGCAATCAGGTCAGCTTTGGTTTTTTTCGCTAAAACATTTTTAGTTTCTGTATTCAATTATACTGTTTTTTTAGATAAATCGCTTTTTTTTACAAAAATTAATATTTTGAGGGAGAGACGGCAAGAAAAAACCCGCCGCAGCGGGTTTAATCGAGTTTTTGACTAATTCGAGCAGCACCCGGAGCGAAACTGCTGCGGTTCCGAAGAACTAGCCGACTGTCACCTGATCGGTTTGCACGTTTGTGGCACCTTCTTCAGCAGAGGCGATCGCCACCAACTTGTCGAGAATTTCCTGACTGGGAACTTGACCTTTGAGAACAACCGTGCTGCTGAGCTGAGCCACATAAACAGTCTCGATATCAGCAACTTCTGCATCGGCGTCAAAAGCTAAAGCCACCCGCTTAGCGAGGCCGCTTTCGTCAAAATTTCCGTCTGGGCCGACTTTAGCAGGAGCGATGGATTGCGCTTGGGCTGCTTGCTGTACTACTTGTGCCATCGGTTCAGCCTGGGGTGCAGGCTTTTCGAGTCCGAACAGTCTTTTAAACCAACCCATAGTATTTGAGTCTCCTGAAAATACACTTTTTACACAATAGCTCTAGAATTCCCAAAGACTCGTAATTGTTGCAAAACTCAGCGAAATTTATCAAAATGTTTTCCGGCAGACTTTCACAATCTCAAAAATCCTCTGATATCCAGATGTTTATTTGGCTATTTTATGTATAGGATGCTACGCCTTGGATTGCAGGCCAGTAGTCGAAATAGTTCCCACTTTTACCTTGCAAAAACTTCACAGCGCGCCGGAATACATTCCCGGTTTGTTTAACTACTGGGGACATCTCGTGCTGGTTATCGAAGTGTGTTCACTGATACAGGCGACGCTAAACCCGCGCTTAATTGGAGGTAGCGCTGCATATACGCTGTAAATCTAATTCTTAACTTTTTAGATAATATTGTTCTGCTTCCGACCAATTCAGTTTAAGCAACGAATCATCTCCCCATGTCAGCTTGAGACTTGGCTTAATGGCTGTCACGCCCAAAGCCCTAATAATCTGCGCTGCGACAGCTTTCGCCAATAGTGGCGGTACAGAATTTCCGACTTGGCGAAAACCGTGCCATTTTGTAACGTGAAATCTAAACCAGTCAGGATAAGAATGCAGTCGCGCAGCTTCTCTGACTGTAATGCACCGAGGGGCGATCGGGTGAATCGGCCTCGGCGAAGTATAAGCCCCCCTCGCCCTGTCGGTTCCCGCCCTGAGAGTGTTGCAAACTCCCTGGGGGTGAAGCTTGTAAAAACGGCTGATCGGCTCTTTTTCGCCGTGTTTGGCCGCCTGAAACCTTTCCATACATTCCTGAGAATGTTTAGTTCGCAAACTACAAGAGAGGATTTGTCGATCGTACTCGCGATCGTAGGAATAATCATCATCCAAACCATCAATTCCGCGCATTATACTCGCATAATTGCTGCACTTTCCGTACTCCGCCATTACCCAATCTCGGTGCAGCAACTCGCTGTACTTTTCCACATCCGGCAAATCTCCAATCGCATCCCAAACTGTCGGGACAGCAGGTAAATTAATTTTTTTATAGCGTTTAGGAATTTTAATTTTGGGCAGTATAGTAGTTTGCTGAGGGTATTTGGGTAGCTCATAACCTTCTTTGCACCCAATCAAAAACAATCGTTTGCGAGCTTGCGGCACTCCATAGTGAACAGCGTTGAGAACTTGATAATTTTCTTCTACTTTATAGCCACGTTTCAGAAAAGAGCTAATTAAAACATTCAAGAGTTCTTTGTGTTCTCCTGATGCAATCCCCGGCACATTTTCCATTACAAAAAACTTTGGTTTTAGCTCCAAAACTAAGCGCTGAAAGTGAAAAATTAGAGAATTTCGCGGGTCGTCCACATCGCGCTTACCCATCATGGAGAATCCTTGACAGGGCGAACCACTGATTACTACGTCTATCTCGCGCCGCCCGATCGCCGATTTTTTCCGAATTTCTGAGCCTGTAAGCGCTGTGACATCTTTGCACAGAATAGAACACAGCGGGAAATTAAACTCGTGTGTGGCGCAGTGAATAGGGTCAATTTCAACTGATGCAAGTACATCAAACCCTGCTTGTTCAAAGCCCAGGGTCATGCCGCCCGCGCCGGCAAATAAATCAACAGCGATCGGTCGCTTTTTCCGATTGCTTGGCATAACATTTCAATAACAAAGTTGCTTTAATAGAAATTAAGGAAATCCACCGCGTTTCTGGTAATAAATCGTGGGTTTGTCCACGATCCAGCCACAAAGTAACCGGGTTTATACATAACTTTTAAATACAAAAAATGCTTTAATTTGCTGTATTTAATTTGACATTTTTCATTATTTCCGCAGCGGCCCGATCGCACACACCCACATCTCCGAGACTTTCGCGCATTTCCCGATAACCTGCCAAAGTTTGCTGGCGTCGATCGGCATTTTGCAGCAATTCCAGTGCGTGATTCACTATATTTTCCGCAGTCGCCTCGTCTTGCAGCAACTCCGGGACGATCGGCTTCATTTGCACCAAATTGGGCGGAGACATAAAAGGAATCGAAAATTTCAGCACGTGGCGAGCAATAACAGCCGTAATCGGACTGACGCGGTAGGCGACAACTTGCGGAACGTCGAGCAAAGCTAGCTCCAGATTAACAGTACCAGATTTAGCGATCGCCAGATCGGCAGCAGCCAAGATTTCCAGAGTTTGATTTTCTAACAAAGTAGCCCGCAAACCGTAATTCTTGATCGCCTGTTCAATTTTGCTGCGAAAAGCTTGGTTAGCAAGCGGAATCCAAAAATGAACTTCCGGCAATTTAGCTTGAATAATTTGAGCTGCCTCAAATATAACCGGCATCAGGTACTTGAGTTCTTGGTGTCTAGAAGCGGGAATTAGGGCGATCGACACCTGTTCCGGAACAATTCCCAAAGTTTTGCGGGCAACTTCCCGGCTGGGCGCAGATTGCATTCTATCCACCAAAGGATGACCAACCCAACTCACTTCGGCTCCTTTTTTTTGATAATAACAAGCTTCCTCTGGGAAAATTGCCAAAAGTTGGTCGCAAATACTGACAATCAGATCAGTATTGCGAGGAGAAATCGACCAAACCCATTCTTGAGGTGCGATGTACCAAACCACCGGCAAATCAGGCAAACAGCGGCGGATATAGCTGCCAATACCGAGATTTGGAGTCAAATAATCAATCAATACAACAACATCGGGGCGAAAGTTTTTGAGATATTGTTTAGCTTTTTGCTGAACTTTGATCGTGGGCAAAATATAGGGCACAGATTCTATAAGGCCCATAGAACCAATGCCCACAGTATCGCCTAAAATAGTAGCACCAGCTTCCGCCATACGAGGGCCGCCCAATCCTGTTATTTCTAACTCCAAACCAGCGGCGACAGCGTGACGTTTTAAGGCTGCAACTAACAACGATCCTTGCAAATCCCCAGAAACTTCACCAGTGCTAATAAAAATTTTCATAAACTCCTCAATATCATCGGTAAGGTGCGTCAGACTAAAAAGTCTTTGAGTTACCTCTAGGTGGTGACTGACGCACCCTACAGCTTTCTTCTTCTACTTCTTCTACTTCTGCCTTCGTTTCCTTCGCGTCTTCGCGGTTCAATAATACTAATTCTTCTGGCCTGAAAGAATTAATATAAGCCTCATTCACTTTTTGCCAGGAATCAAACCGCGCCGCCCTTTGGTTATAGACTGCTGCACAAATCTCTGCAGGTGCTGCAAGTGGGGGTTTTCCGGCAACAAATCCAACTGTTCCAAAGCTCGATCTAGAGTGTAGCCAGAACGGTATAAAATACGAAAAGTTTTCTTCAAAACCAGCAAATCTTCTGCGGTAAAACCGGCGCGTTCGAGCCCTATTTTGTTGATTGCTCGCACTCTCGAAGGATTCCCCTCGACTAGCATATAAGGAGGCACATCTCGATCGATCCTGCTCAAGCCACCCACCATAGACAAGCGGCCGATGTGGACAAACTGGTGAACGCCCAAAACACCGCTCAAGCGGGCTTGAGACTCGATTTTAACGTGTCCGGCTAAGGCTACAGCATTGGCGATAATTACTCGATCGGCGATCGCGCAATTGTGTCCCACATGAACATAAGCCATCAATAGATTATGATTGCCAATAGTCGTGCTTTCCCCCGCTCCAGTAGCGCGGTTAATTGTCACGTATTCCCGAATGAGATTGTTGTCGCCAATTTTCACCCTAGTCAGAGAACCCTCGTATTTCAAATCTTGAGGTTCCAAACCAATCGCCGCACCGGGGAAAATTTGATTGCGAGCGCCTATTTCTGTTAGCCCGTCGATAATTGCATGAGCGCCAATCTTAGTCTCCGGCCCGATTTTCACTCTTTCCCCAATTACAGCATAAGCTCCCACTTCTACAGTCGGGTGAAGTTCAGCGCGGGGATGAATCACAGCAGTTGGGTGAATCAAAGTAAGCATTTTTTATTAGTCAGTTTTCAGTTTTCAGTTTTCAGTTTTCATACAAAATCAAGCTTAAATACCCCGTTTATTTCTTAGTCCGCGGCGGACTTCGTTTGTGTAGTAGCGATTTCAATCGCCGAATCATCAAGGAGTAACAAACCAGGATTTAGTATCAGTAGTCCCTTGTCAATTGTCAATTGTCATTGGTTATCAGGAATAGAGAGAAATTCCCAAATAACACATCACCAATCACCAATCACCAATCACCAATCACCAATCACCAACTTAATCTACCATCGAAAACGTCAATTCCCCTTCACAAACTTTTTGTCCGTCTACTTCAGCCAGAGCCTGCATTTTTGCGAAGCGGCGGCGTTTTACCCACAGCAATTCTACAGTCATCAGCAACTGATCGCCCGGTACAACCTGACGACGGAACTTGACTTGATCAATTCCGGTAAACATCCACAATCCTTGCTTGATGTCGGGCAACTGAGCCAGAACAATACCGCCAACTTGAGCCATTGCTTCGACAATTAATACTCCAGGCATAATCGGCCGTCCGGGAAAATGCCCTTGAAAATGCGGTTCGTTGAAAGTCACATTTTTAATTCCTACAGCCTTCTCGGACGGCACGTAATCAACAATCTTGTCAACCAGTGCAAAAGGATAGCGATGAGGCAATAATTTCTGAACTTCTTCGAGAGTAAAAGTAGATTTAACCGCTGGAGAATCTTCACCGTTTTTGGTGGAGACGGATTCAGAATTAGCAGTATTTAGGGTGTTAACTTCAGTCAGCGTAGACATTGCTTGAAGACTTTTGAGTGTGGTATTGCAGAAGGCAGAATGAAGAAGGAAGATGCAATCTTAACAGAAGATCACCTGTTTTTTCCTAACTTTTATCTAGGGTAGCTAGAGCTTCCGATTTCAGGGCTTGGGCGAGTTGGACGTGCAGGTTGTGACTGGCTTTGTAAGCCAAGTAGTGAGCTTTTGGCCAAGTTCCGAGCAGACTGAGGTCGCCTGCTAGGTCTAGGATTTTATGGCGCACTGGTTCGTTGGCAAATCTCAAAGGCGGGTTGAGCCAGCCGGATCGATCGCAAACTAGGGCGTTCTCTAGGGTACCACCTTTGATCAAACCTGCTTGTCGCAATTGGTCAACTTGGCGAGCAAGTCCAAAAGTGCGGGCTGGGGCGATCGCCGTCGCAAAACTTTCTGCCTCTGGCGACCAACTGTACCATTGATTGCCGATCGCCTGTTCCTCAAAATCAATTCCGTAACTAAATCGAGTTTCGGCTGAGGGTAAAGCCGCTGCAAAAGCATCCCCGTGGCGCACCCAAATTGGCTGTTCTACGACGACGAAGGAGGAAGTGGGGTCTTGCTTCGATTCTTGAGGCACTAAGCCGATATGGGCGATCGCCTCTACCCAAACCTGAGCCGAACCGTCCAGCAGCGGCACTTCCGGCCCATCAACCTCTATTCGAGCATTATCCGCTCCCATCCCCGCCAAAGCTGCTAATAAATGCTCTACAGTGCGAATTTGAGCATCGATACCGGCCAGTTCCGTTGAAAGTGCAGTCTGGCAAACCGCCTCAATTTTTGCAGGAATTATCGGAGCACCAGGCAAGTCAATTCTGACAAAATAGCGGCCTTCCCCAACCGACGCCGGCAAAACTCGGACGTGAGTCTGTTCGCCGCTGTGCAAACCGATTCCCGACAGTTCAAATTCAGATTTTAAGGTACGTTGAGTCATTAGTTATTGGGAATTGGGAATTGGGCATGGGCCAAACAGGGAATTGGTTATTGGTTATTGGTTATTGGTTATTGGTTATTGGTTATTGGTTATTGGTTATTGGTTATTGGTTATTAGTTATTAGTTATTAGTTAATTACTACCAATTACCAATTCTAAATGTCCAATGCCCAATACTTCGACTACGCTCAGTACGAGTGTCCAATGCCCAATTTCCCATGTCCTGTTTGGCCAATGCCCAATGCCCAATGCCCAATGCCCAATTAGAATCGCTCACCAATCCCAAAGTGAATTTGATTGTCGCCGGTGTCGTTGATACCGTAATCGATCCGGATCGGCCCTAAAGGAGATTGAACCCGCACGCCGAGACCGTAACCGTAACCGCTACCGGGCTTTTCGCGGATACCTGCAGGGTCGCCTGGGACATCTTTGCCTGTGCCAAAGTCAGTGCCAGCATCCAAAAATAGTGCTCCGCCGATAAACGAAATAATCGGGAAACGGTACTCAACGCTGGCTTCTAGGAAACTGCGGCCGGCTCCCAGGTCGCCTTCGGCGTACCCGCGCACCGAGTTGGCGCCGCCCAAGGCAAAGGCTTCGTAGGGAGGCAAATCTCCGAATACGGTACCGCCCCTAAAACTGAATGCCAGAGTTTGAGGGCCGGCGGTAAAGTTAGTGTACTTGACTGGTAGGTACAAGCTGTAGCTGGCCCGCAGACGGTTTAAGAGGATGCTGCCGGAACCGACAGGAATCGATTGTTCCATGCCAAATCTGAGCAGGGAACCGCTAGTGGGGCGGAGGGGGTCGTTGCGCCGATCGCGTACAACACCTGCTTGCAAAGTTGTCAAGTCATCCGAACCCGAATCGCTAAAACTTAACAGGTTGCCGAGTTCGTCTTCGGACTCGCGACGGCCTTTGCGATCGGTAATTGAGACTCGCTGGTACTGCAAACCTAGTGAAGCAGTCCACTCAGGATCGGCAAAAGGATTGCGCGACAGAGGACGGGTGAAATTGATGCCGGCCCCGGTGCGATTGATGCGGGGTCGATCGTCGTTGGGCAATCTGACTTCCCGTTCGCCGCCGTCAAAAATCACGCTGATCGATCGTCTTCTAAACACATTAATCGTATAAGAAGTCCGGTAAGGATCGCCCGCAATCCAGGGGTCGGTAAAACTCACGTCAAACAGATTTTGGCGTTCCCCGATTTGTACTTCAGCCCCCAATTTCTGGTTCCTACCTCTCAAGTTTTGCTGCTGGTAACTCAGCGTACCGAACAAACCCGTCGCGGAACTCAAACCCGCACCCGCCGCCAGAGAACCGGTATTTTTCTCGATGACGTTGACAATTACCCTTGCCTTGCGGGGGTCAGTCGTTCCCGGTTCCAAGGCAAGCCGCACGTCTTCAAAAATTCCCAAACCAAACACCCGTCTCAAATCCCTTTCCGCCTTGGTGCGGTTAAAGATGTCTCCGGGCTTGAGTTCTACTTCGCGGGTGATGACAAACTGACGGGTGTTGCCTCCGATCGGCTGACCCCTAGCATCTGTTGCCTCTCCCTCCTTGTTCAGGAAGCGGACATCAACGGATTCGATCTGGCCTTCTGCCACTACCAGGGTGACAGTGCCGTCGTCTGCTACTTGCGGGGCATCAGTGATTTGGCCCAAAACATAGCCGTTCTCTTGATACCACGCATTAATTTTTTTCACTCCCTCTTCAAAGCGGCGGAGGTTGAGAATTTTGCCGTATTGATCGCGGAAGCTTTCGTCAATTACGCTTTGGGGCAGCACTTGCTGACCGGTGATTGTCACTCCCCGCAGCACCGGATTTGGCTGCACAATAAAAGTCACCCGGACGCCCAACGGGGTGTCTTCCGGTACTGCCCGCACGTTTCTGAAAAAGCCCGTGGCAAAAATGGCGTTGATGTCTTGTTGCAGTTGGCTGCGGTTGGTTGTGCGTCCCGGTTGGGTGCTGATGACTCGGTAAATTTCGGTTTCCAAGTCTTCCGTCGCCCCGGTGACTGTAACTTCTGCTACTAGCACTTGCGGTTCTGCCGCCCCGGCGGGTGCAGGGGCTTGTCTGGGCTGCGGTGCTGGGCCAGGGGGCAATGGGGGAACCGTGTTAGCGGGCGGTCTGGTCGGGGCCGGTATTGTCGGAACTTGGGCGTTTTGAACGATCGTCCCTGATTCCTCTGGTTTCCCTAGCTCTGCTGCGATCCAGGCGGGCGTTACCGCCGCTTCCGATGGGGGGAGCGAGCTGTCCTGTTGTGCCTCTGGCAGGGCGTTTTGACTGCTAGAGGCGGGGGAGGGGTTGGATGCTAGCTGGGGTTGGAGTTGAAGGAGCGGAGGTGAAACCGGGGAGGGCGGGTCTGTGACTTGGTTTGGGGGTTCCTCGCCTTCTCCTCTGGCAGGTGCCGCAGCTATTTTTAGGGCTTCCCCTTTGCTGGTTTTAGCAGCTTTACGGTTTTGAGGAGGGTTTTGGGTTAATTCTGGAAGGGGGCGATCGGGTAATTCGATCGACGGGGAGGGCCCGGCGGCAGCCAAAGCTTCCTCTGCTGATTCAGAGTAGGATGTTTGGCCGTTTGCAGAATTTGATAACCCGAATGTTGCTGAGGCAGTAAAAACTGCCACCAATACAGCAGATAAACGCATTTTTGTTCACTTTTTTGGGCAATCCACACACCACATTAGTCATTATTCATTAGTCATTAGTCATTAGTTATATAAGTCGGTGGAATTTCGCGCTGACCGCTAATTGATGACTGTTGACCGCTGATTGCTGACATCGAAAACAGAAGGGTGACAAACTGTGCAATTCTAGCGCATTACCAAGGCCTCTAGACTTTCTGGGCGAGAACCCGTTGGAGAACTTGCTGGTAAGCGGTTTCTACCGATCCTAAGTCGCGGCGGAATCGGTCTTTGTCCATAACACGGGCGTCGGGGTCGGCTTCTGCGTTGTCCCAGAGGCGGCAGGTGTCGGGACTGATTTCGTCGGCGAGGATCAGATTTTGATGTTGGTCGATACCGAATTCTAGTTTGAAGTCTACCAGGGTGATGCCGCACTGGCTGAAAAATTCTTTGAGTATTTCGTTAATTTCGCGGGCGGCGATTTCTAGTTGGTCTACTTGTTCCGGGGTGGCTAGCTGCATTAGCAGCAGCCTGTCGCGGGTCAGCAGCGGGTCTCCCAAGTCGTCGTTTTTGTAATAAAACTCCACCAGCGGCGGATTGACAATTGTGCCGAGGGCGAGTCCGGTTTGCTTGCAAAGACTGCCGGCGGCAATGTTTCTGACTACGACTTCCAAGGGCAAGATTTGGACGCGACAGACTCGCATTTCGTTGGGGGTTGGCGTGTCTATGAAGTGGGTGGGAATGCCTTTGGCTTCTAGCATCCGAAACAGGTGGGCGGATACGGCGCAGTTGATTTCGCCTTTGCCGACGATGCTGCCGCGTTTCTGGGCGTTAAAGGCTGTGGCGTCGTCTTTGAAGTGGGTCAGCAAAATTTCGCTGTCTTCGGTGGAGTAGAGGATTTTGGCTTTGCCTTCGTAGAGTTTGCGATCGGCTGACATGGCGATTAATAATGTAGATGAGTTTTAGATTTTACCGTAGCTCGATCGGGCGTTATTGGCGAGTTTTTGGATCTCGGCTGCACCGCTCATTCTCTGACCAAAAATTTCTTGAGGGTACAAGCCCCCAGATTTATCCGTGGAATCAATCCAAAATCTAAAATCTAAAATCCTCAAGCCCCCGCATTTATCCGTGGGGTCGCCTCTAAAATCTAAAATCTAAAATCTAAAATCGAATGAGGGGCGAGTACACCTGTAGGTAGATACCGTCATCGGCCCCGGCATAAATGATTCTTGACAAAGGACAATAGAGATTAAACCTGCTGGGTTCGCGATCCGTGCTGACTAAACCTCGCAAACGAAACGGGCGCTTAAAAAACATCTATAAAATGGCTGATTTATGCAAGACAAAAAAATTCATATTCTCTTGGTAGAAGATGATGAGGTTGATGTGATGAACGTCCGGCGAGCTTTCAAAAAAAATAACATCGTCAACCCCCTCTACATTGCTGCCAATGGATTAGAAGCTCTAGCTATTTTGCGTGGAGAAGGAAAAATAGATCCTCCCATGCCTCAAGCGCGCCGATTGATTTTGCTGGACTTGAATATGCCTAGAATGAGCGGGATCGAGTTTTTGCAAGAATTGCGACAGGATGAATGTTTGAGGTCGATTCCGGTAATCGTCCTCACAACTTCTAATGAAGATAGAGATAAAGTAAAAGCTTATAATTTGAATGTAGCGGGCTATATTCTTAAACCTGTTACTTTTTCTAACTTTGTGGAAGTGATGGCTACCCTAAACAGATACTGGATGCTGAGCGAAATTCCCTAAAGTAGGGAAAATTCAATAAAAAATTTATTTTTTAATGTAGCTTGGTGATTTTTCAGCGCGGCAGTTATTTTAATTCCTTTTTCCAGACTGCTGCTTTTTCGGAGTAATCCACAATTCGCTTGTTATGGACAAAATTCTCACAATTCTGATAGTAGATGACGATGCAGTCGATAGAATGGCGATCAAACGTTCGCTCAAGTCTGCTGGTGTTTCTGCAGAAGTTACTGAAGCAGAAGACTGCGCGGATGCCCTGGTCCAACTCTCGGTCAGCCAAAATTCTATGCAGGCTACAGCGAAACTCTCCAAACAAAATAAATCTCAACCTTTAAGCGAGGTTGAGGAGACAGAAAAGGGGCTGCTATTAAATCAAATATTTGAGTGCAAATTTGACTGCGTATTCCTAGACTACGGATTGCCGGACGGAGACGGACTGAGTTTGGTAAAACATCTACGAGAAGCGGGGCTGAAAGTTCCCTTAATTGTGCTCACAGGTCAAGGCGACGAACAAATAGCTGTGGAATTGATGAAGGCAGGAGCTTCTGATTATATCGCTAAAAACAAGCTTTCTCCAGAAAGTTTGTCTCGCAGTTTGTCCAATGCGATGCGCGTTTACCGCGCCGAATTTCAGGCGTTTCATACCAGTCAAAAGCTCAAGGAAAGTGAGGAACGATACAGGTTAGTTTTAGAGGGAGTGAACGACGGAATTTGGGATTGGGATTTAAGTAAAAATGAGGTTTATTGGAACGATCGCCTTTTGGAAATTATCGGTTTGTCCCGAAAGCAATTTGGCAGGACTATGGAAGCTCTATACAACCGCCTGCACCCCGATGACAAGGAGGGAATTGTCGCGGCGATCGCCGCTCACTTGGAACAAGAAATAGACTATAATGTAGAATTCCGGCTGCTACACTCGAACGGTCTTTACCGCTACTGCACTTCTCAGGGAAAAGCTCAGCGGAATTCCCAAGGAAAACCGCTGCGAATGGCCGGCATGATTAGCGACATTACTGAGCGGAAACAGGCGGAATATGCTCTGGAAAGGGAACGGCAGCAACTGAGACAAATTATTACTTGCGTGCCTGTAGCAATGGCGATGTTCGATACACAAATGCGCTATATGGCTAATTCTAAAAAATGGGTTAGTCAATTTAATTTAAACTTGCCGTCTCTGAATAATTTTAGCCATTACGAATTGTTTCCCGATACACCGAATCGCTGGAAAGTAATGTACCAACAAGCGCTCAAAGGTCAGGTAGTTTCTGTGAGCGAAGATGCCTGGGAACGAGCCGACGGCTCTGTTCTGTACCTGCGGTGGGCTGCTCACCCTTGGTACGATCCAGACGAGAAAGTCGGGGGAATTGTGATGGTTGCCGACAAGATTAATGAGTTGGTGGAAGCGCGGGAAACTGCCTTAGAAGCTAGCCGGGTGAAGTCGCAATTCTTGGCGAACATGAGTCACGAAATTCGCACTCCGATGAATGGGGTTTTGGCAATGGCTCAATTGCTGCTGCGCGCTCCTCTGGAACAGAAACAGCGGGACTGTGCTCAGACTATTTACCGCAGTGCTGAACATTTGCTGAATGTTATTAATGATATCCTCGATTTCTCTAAAATTGAAGCGGGAGAAATGCGACTGGAAAAGGCTAATTTTGATTTGGATAGTTGCCTGGAGTCGGTGATAGAAATCATAGCGCATTTGGCAGAAGAAAAAGGTATTGAATTGAATATTTTAGTTGATAGCTCAGTGCCGAGAAAGTTGGTGGGCGACTCGGGCAGATTGAAGCAAGTTTTGCTGAATTTGACGGGTAATGCCATAAAATTTACGGATAGCGGTCAAGTTCTAGTTCACGTAACTGTGAAACAGGGCAACCGACGGGCAGACGGTAGACAAGAGGCAAGATTGCTATTTTCGGTGCGGGATACTGGCATTGGAATTTCGGCCCAAGGGCAAACAAAGCTGTTCCAATCTTTTTCTCAGGTAGACGATTCTCCTACTAGGCCTTACGGCGGGACGGGTTTGGGTTTGGCTATTTGTAAGCAGTTAGTGGAGATGATGGGAGGGGACATTGGAGTTCGCAGTTTGCTAGGTAGCGGTGCTACTTTTTGGTTTACTGTACCTTTGGAAAAACAGTTACCAGTTGAGCCTCATGATCCCGAACTTGCGGGCAAGAAGCTGTTAGTAATCTCTGGAAGTGCTTTGAGGAGGGCTGCGGTGCGATCGCTCGCTCAAAGTTGGGGTGCGCGCTGCGATGAGGCAGAAACTGCTTCTGAGGCTTGGAGTTGGTTGAAAAATGCCCAGGGCGGGATTTCTCAGAATTCGGGACAGGGGGGAAAAAGCTGGGATGTGGTGCTGGTGGACTTGCAAATGCCGGAGTTGGATGCGGAGGAATTTGCTAGGAAAGTGCGATCGACCTCGACAGTTGGCTCGTTAATCGCTATGAGTGGTTTGCGAGAACAGCCGAAGGCTGAATCGCTTTGCAGTCGGGGTTTTAATGGATATTTGATCGAGCCGGTGCGACCAAGCCGCCTGCTTGAGGCAATGCTTGCGCCGGTGAAGGGAACGGGAGATTTTGGGAGAGTGGAGGCTGCTAATACTGGCAAGTTGCCACCAGTTAATTCTCAATATGTTACTCCCAATTCGCTGTCCTCGCTGAGGATTTTGGTGGCGGAAGACCACCCGATCAATCAACAAGTTCTTGTCGAACAGTTGGCAGTTTTAGGCTATCAGGCTGACTGCGTGGTCAACGGTCAAGAAGCGCTGGATTTGCTGGCAAAAAAAAGCTATGATTTAGTGCTGATGGACTGTCAAATGCCCGTACTTGATGGTTACAAAACGGCGCAAAAGTTGAGGCAAATCGAAGGAAGCGATCGGCATACTTTTGTGATGGCTTTAACTGCTCATGCTATGCCGGGGGAACGAGAAAAGTGTCTGGCGGCGGGGATGGACGATTATCTCAGCAAACCTGTAGATTTAGATGCTTTGGCGGCGGCCCTGAAAAAGTATGAAGCCCTCAAGGTTCAGGGTGACAATAAGTATGGAGTTAAAAGTATAAATTCGGAAAATAAATCTCAATTAGCAACAAATTATACAGAAGTTGTGGAAAAAACGCAGGTTGTGGCTGGGCCGACACCAAGGGCGATCGCACTTCAAACTTGGGAACATAGAGACTACGACGGACTGTTCGACAAGAGCAGATTGGAGCAACTCGGACGAGTTAATATTAAATTGCCAGAGCGACTTTTGCAAGCTTTTGTGGCAGACGCCCAAGCTGATATGGCTGCTGCCAAACTAGCTCTAGAAGCTAAAGATTGGCAAGCTGTGGAATATCAAGCACACCGTCTCAAGGGAACTTCGGCTAATGTGGGAGTTGCTCTGATGTCGGATTTGGCCGCACAATTGGAGCATCAAGCGCGAGGCTTTCAATCTGAACCACCAGAGGTGGAATTGTTAAATATTGAGAGGGTTGAGAACCTATTAGTAAGTTTGTCCAGTCATTTAGCCCGGGTTCAAGAATTTGTGGAAACTCGAATGTTTGGTTAATATCTTACTCGATCATAGTCGATCGTAGTCGGCGATAAAAATCGCCATAACAAAAACGAAGTCTCTTTCTAAGAGGCAAATAAATAAAGCGGTACAGTACGGAGGGTGCATCCTAGATATAAAAATTATAGTAGAGAAAATTTGTTTGTTTGTTTCTTCACTCCGTGTCCTCTGCGTTCTCTGCGGTTAATTAAAAAAACAATTAATTTAGCTATGAATTACGATACCAGTACAAACACTATTTTAGATAGCAATTCATTAGAAATTGATGAAAAACTGCTAACGCCTTTGATGGTTTTTGATCGAGAAGTTTTATTGTACGAAAACGAGGCTCTTGCTGAGCAACATTATGTAAATGCTGTGCCGTGCCCGCTCGATGAAATTAATAACTTTTCTGTTGAGAATTTGGTGGCAAAAGTGGCTCGCTGCTGTCGGGAAAGCAAGGTGGGAAAAAAATTACCGACGGCTTTTTACGTTCACGTTTCGGCTTTGCAGACACTCAACCCTGTCCTCAGAATTTACGAAAATTGTGCCAGACGCACTCTGGAAAATATTGATGAAGCAACTTTAGTTAAAGTTTCACTCCATCAACCTAAAATATCTTATCTTTTTTACCCTGATTTCGATACAGATGCTCATCCTGCTTTGCAAACCAGCATCCAAATTAATCTAGCAACAGGGGAAGTTAAATATTTCGATTACAGCAACAGCGAAAATCCTCCTGTTTTGCATCGTAAGGAAACTTTTGTAGCTGGGGATTATCCCCATTACGAAAAGTTTGCGAGGCTGACTCGCTGCGAGGAAAAGTGGGGGCTGCTTGACAATACTAGCGTTATCGGCACTCGCGAGGGTTGGCTCAAATATTTGGGATATTGCGGTGTAGAAATCCAAGATCATACTGTTGTCGAGCGTTTGAAACAGGAGAATAGTGAGCTATCAATTCCTAAAATCGAGCGACACAAAGCTGCAATGGTACGAAATTCGCTTTCTAAACCTCTGCGTCTGGTTTTAGAAGCTGATTTAGTGAGGGACGGGGCGACTTTTTTTGATTACGGTTGCGGTTACGGCGGGGATATTAAATATATTGCACAAGAGGGTTATGCTATTTCTGGTTGGGACCCATACTATCAGCCGGATACTCCGCGAATTTGTGCTGATATTGTGAATATTGGTTATGTGATTAATGTGATTGAATCTTTGGCGGAACGCCGAGAAGCTTTGCTGAATGCTTGGGAATTAACTAAGAATTTATTAGTTGTGGCGGCTCAAGTTTTGATTGATGATAGTGATCGAGGTCAAATTGCTTACGGGGATGGGGTGATTACTTCTCGCAATACTTTTCAGAAGTATTACGAACAGGAAGAGTTGAAGGTTTATATTGACCAAGTTTTGAGTGTTGATGCAATTCCTGTAGCTTTGGGAATTTATTTTGTGTTTCGGGATGCTGCGGAGGGTGAAGGTTTTCGTGCTTCTCGGTTTCGATCGCACTTATCGACTCCCAGGGTGCGATCGCAAGTTAAGCGGTTTGAGGATTATGCGGATATGTTAGCTCCTTTGATGGCTTTTGTCAGCGATCGGGGTCGGCTTCCGGTTAAAGGCGAATTAGCGGAAGAGTCGGCGATTAAGGAGGAATTTCACAGTTTTAATCGCGCTTGGAGGGTGATTTTGCAAGCAACGGATGCCGATGATTGGGAGAAAATCGCTGACAAGCGCCGCCAGGATTTGCTGGTGTATCTCGCTCTCAACGGTTTGGGCGATCGGCCTTCAATCCGCCGACTCCCAGCTCAAATCCGCAATGATATCAAAGGTTTGTTTGACAATTATCAAAAAGCTTGCACGTTGGCTGATTTAATGCTATATAGTCTGAGCAAAGCTGATATTGTGGCTGACTGCTGCGAAGATAGTGCGATCGGCTACAAACAGCCCGGTACTCTTTCAGTTCACGTCTCTGCATTAGAAGAACTAGACCCTTTGCTCAGGCTCTACGAAGGCTGCGCCAACCGCACAATTGGCAGGCTTGACGGCGCGACAATTATCAAATTTTACGCTCGAAAACCTCAGATTTCCTATTTATTTTATCCCGATTTTGACACTAACCCGCATCCAGCACTTCACACTTCTATGCACATAGATTTGCGCGATCTTTCTGTGAGCTATCAAGACTTTTCAGATGTGTATAATCCGCCAATTTTAGTTAGAAAAGAAGCTTTTGTTACTGCTAGTTATCCCCATTACGACAAGTTTGCTAAACTCACCCGCCAAGAAGAAAAGTTAGGTATTCTCGATCGGGGCGCAGTTAAGAAATATCGGGAATGGGTGAAGTGTTTGGAGGAAAATTGCGTTAAAATCAAGGATCATAAGTTGTTTTGGCGATCGAATGCTGACCCAGAAAAATTGAAAATGCTGCAAAAAGCTGCGTCGGAACGTCAGCCGAAAAAGATTGAGGTTAATGCAGGAAAGATTGAACCAACCGCAGAGAGCGCAGAGGGCGCAGAGGATGGAAAAAAGGTTCAGATTGAAGCAGTTGAGGGTGATAATATTACGATTGAGACCTTGAATTAGAACGGGGCGAGATGCTATATTGAATTGAGGTTCACAGAGCAATTTGCTCTTATTCTTAACTAGGGTATTTTTATGCCTCAAGATTTTGAAAGTGATTTTCTCAAAGCAGCTCGCAAGTTGAAAGAAAAGAACAGAAAGGCTTTAGAGCAAAGAATCCGAAAATTTCTTCTAATTTTTGCTATACTGCTAGTAGCAATAATTCTGCAAGCGAATCCGTATTTATTCACTCATTCATCTCATTCATCTAAGGATTTCATCACTCGCTTAAGATATAATCCCATTCCACCTGCATTAAATTCGCCTTGGGCATGGAAAAATCATGAAACACTTCACCCAATCGTTACCAGCCTGACACCTGATATTGAAAAAAGTATTAAATCTGTTGCTGATTATATTGCTCAACAAGAATCAGATCCTTACTTACGAATTAAAGCATTACATGACTACGTTATTAGCCGACTTACTTACGATTTGAATGTACTTAAAACAGGAATACGACCTGCTCAAGATGCTCAAACTGTTTTTTCAACTCGGAAAGCAGTCTGCGAAGGTTATGCTAATCTCTTCATGGCGTTAGGGCGAGAAATCGGCTTAGAAGTTGTTTATATTCGAGGAAAGGTTCGTCGAGACTTGGCTCCTGTAGGTTTAATTCCCATGACGAGCAGGCTATTGAACTCTAATTATGATTGGACACTTCATGCTTGGAACGCAGTGAAGGTTGCAGACAATTGGCAATTAGTCGATACGACCTGGGATGACAGCGATTCTGGCAAATACAGTGCAGACTATCTCATGCCTCCTCCTGAAGTGATGATTACAAGTCATTTCCCTCAGCAATCAGATTGGCAGTTGTTACATAGTCCTAAAAACCAGGATTCCTTTGAGAAGCAGCTACTTTTAACACCTAAATTTTTTAGAGAAAAGTTGCAAATAATTTCCCCAATGGAGTATCAAACAAATGTTCAAAGAAAAGCTTTAATTGAGGTCAAAAAACCTCCCACATACCAAAATAAAATTGTAGCTTTCTTTGCTGAAAGGAAGAAATTAGGATTTTCAGTTTGGAGTTTGCCAGATAGTAATCCTTTTACACAGGAGAACCGAGCCAATGTAAAGAGATGCCAGAGTCAGTATAATGAAGGAGAAATAACCCAAATCTCCTGTCAATTCCCAGACAGAGGGGATTATCAAGTCATCCTATTCAGTTTGGAACAGGAAAAAGACAATGTTAGAAAAAAGATTAGTCCTATTGTTCAACTTAGATTTAATGTTCTTTGAGTCAATAAGCTGTTCTACATTTAAATTGTCTTTTAAAAAACAATTCCCCGTCTTGTGGGGAGTAGGGGTTGGGCGTCCCGCCCGCCCTGAATATACAATTTAAATACGCGACAGCTTACTCCAGACAGTTTTAAAATAGGGAAGCGATGCCTACGGCAAGCTTCGCTAACGCAGCAGAGCACAGCTAGAAAAAGTCGTTAAGGCAAGGTATTAGCACGGGACTCATGGAGTAAATCGAATCCTGCCTTGGGCAGGCGCAGCGTTTTGAATTGTTCACGGGGCACAAGAGCGATCGCCACATTTGTTTTTGTAAATAACGTATTGACAGAGACTGTTGGCGAATCAATAAACGGCTTCACCCCTCATCCCTAAAAATTTGGAGTTTAGACTAAATGTCTAATTGACCATATAGCTATTAACTACCAATAGTGAAGGGAAATACTTCCTCCCAGAGGTGAGGGGTAACACCCTCGGTGAATTCGCCAACAGTCTCTTGCAATCAAAGGTTTTAGAGCAGAGATGTATAGGTGAAGGGCTGAGTACATACGCGGAGGAGGTACGACCTGGTAGATATAAAAAATGTCTACAAGTATGCCACAGCAACCTATATGAGGCCGATTTGGAGGTTGGTTTTCATGGGCCGTGCTATAAACCCCAGTCAATTAGTTCTTAAAGACCCCAGTCAATTAGTTCTTAAAGACGACAAAACATGAAACTATTGATGTACAAAGCGTTGAGAGTAGTGCGGATAAAAGGACTTGAACCTTCACTCCTTTCGGAACCAGAACCTAAATCTGGCGCGTCTGCCAATTTCGCCATATCCGCATTTTGACATTTAACTACTATAGCACACAACAAAGCGATCGGTCAATCGATTTGAGATTTGAGATTTGAGATTTTAGATGGAAGAAAGCGACCCACTGATAAATCCGCAGGCTGATGACCAAATTGCTCGATCGCCCGATTTGAGATTTGAGATTTGAGATTTTTAGATGGAAGAAAGCGACCCACTGATAAATCCACAGGCTGATGACCAAATTGCTCGATCGCTCAACATCGAGAAACCCGGTCATTTTGGGACACCGGGTTCAATCATGAGTTATCGCCACAGCAATTTTCCGTATTTTTCACTTGTCACTTACTTTTGGCCGAGCGCCTTCCAGGTTGTTTCGTCCACCATGCCGTCAACCGTCAAACCCTTAAATTTCTGAAAGTTCTTGACAGCCGTAGCAGTGCGAGCGCCAAAAATGCCGTCGATCGGGCCCGGATCGTAACCCTGCATTTCCAAACGCACCTGTAGCGTCTTCACCTTGGAACCGACAGCGCCTTTATTTAGGAGAGTTGGAGGATTGCCGGCAACAGCAGCATTGCTCAGAGTTGGAGCATTGCTCTGCACAGTTTCAGGAGCCGACGCTGGATCTGCTGCTAAAGCTGTCCAAGTTTCTTTGTCCACAATGCCGTCTGAGTTCAAACCCTTAGACTGCTGAAAAGCACGAACCGCCGATGTAGTGCGAGAGCCATAGGAACCGTCGATCGTCCCCACCTTGAAACTGTGCACCTGCAAGCGCTGCTGTATGGCTGCAACTTCTGGCCCGTCAGCACCCGCCGAGATAGTTTTTTCCTTTTTCACTGGCGGCTGCTCGCCCGCGTAAAAAGGCTTGTTAAACATATCTGCTTGGGACTTTCCGTCAGGCGATGCTGACGCACCCGGATCGGCGGGAGCCGTAAAGTCTCTGCGGTACTCTTCCTGCACCAAGGGTTCGGAGTCAAAAGCAGCAATTGCCTTTCGGGTTAAGCCGGGAGCGAGCAGAGCGATCAAGCTGAAAATCGTAACAGTAGTCACACGCATAAATTTCATCCTGTTGGTAAGGTTTGACAAGGTTTCCCTGTTTTCTAGTTTCTAAATCTAATTGTATTACCCGGACTGCTTTATGAGACATATAGCAAAAGCAAGAAGGAAGAATGCCTTTCGACTTCGCGATCGGGTAACAAAAAGTCCTAGGGAAGGGGTAATAGACCGCATTGGTTTGGGCCATTAAGAAAGTTCTAAGCGTCTGGCGCGGTTGCTATATCTGCCCCGGTCTCTAGAACTTCGGCAATGGGGACACCAGCACTCAGAAGTTACGTGTTAGAAGTAGGGGCCGGTTCGCACTATTCCTAATAAAGCCAGTTGATTCCGAGATGTTTCGTTACCAAAGCTCATATTTTCGTATAAACCACGTTTTTTAGCCTCAGTCTTATGGTACAAAATCGGCTATTATTCACAAATCTTTACAGGCGGATTTTGTACAAAGTTGATCTATGAAAGGCGAAGTTTTTTCCTTCAATCCTCCCGTAATATCAATTTCGGTTGTATCTGAGATGTTGCACAATTCTCAATTACTTGTTTAGGAACAGGCAAGATTCCTGTTCCACAAGAAAATTCATCTCCTGTGGAATGGGTCGTTTAGGAACAGGCAAGATGCCTATTCCACAAGAAAATTTACTCTTTGTGGAACAGGCATCTTGCCTGTTCTTAAGAATGGTGCAAGATTTAAGTTATATCGGAATTATTAAACCCCTCTGGACGCCGAGGATAGAGAGAAAGGGAAGAGAGAGATGAATAATTCCGATACCAACGGATTTGATATAAAAAGCAAAACTCGGCAGTTATCGGTTGGCGTGTTCTGCCAATAAAGCCTTCGCTCTTGGCTTGTAAATGAGATAAAACAGCGATTCTATGTAGCGGAGCATATCTTCGCGGTTTTCCTTGGACGAGTAGTTCCAGAAACCGTAAGTCCGCGCCAGCGTCAGCAGCTTGGTAGTGTGATTTTTCCAGGTATACGTGCTGTAAACTCGGTCAATTCCTCGCGTTGAAATTTCATACCAATAGTTGGGATTGTGTTCGCATTTCGATAAAAAATCTAGAAGTTTTTGGGCAGTCTCCTGGTGGTTAGTCGGGTTGATATAAAACCCATTTACGCCATCTTGAATAATTTCCAGCGGGCCGCCAAACTGCGTCCCGAAAGTGGGAATGCCGGTAATCATTGCTTCGAGAATTGTCAAGCCGAAAGCTTCAAATAATGCTGGCTGAACAAATATACCTTGGGCGTCGGCGATTACCCGGTAGATTTCGCCGGACAGGCTTTTGGAAAGCCTCACTCCCAACCAGCGAATTTTACCGTGAAGGTTGTATTGGTCGATAATTGCGTAGAGCTTTTTAATTTCTTCTGCTTCTTCGTAGTCTTCGGTTTCTTCGACCCGCAGCTTGCCAGCTACTAGAATTAAGTTGCATTTTTCTTGCAATTCCTTGCTTTTTCCGAACAATTCTGCTAAGCCTGTCAGGTTTTTAATGCGATCGAGCCGCGCCATCGAAAATAAAGGGCGCTTGTGCGGGTCGTCGAGTTTGCCAAAGACTTGTTCGGGGTCTTCTAGAGTAAACAGCAGTTCGCCCGGCCGATCGCGATCGGCTTGCACCCGGTCTTCTATCCGCGTGTAGGGAAAGTACACACTTTCGTTGACTCCCGGCGGTACTACGTTGAATTTAGGGCTGAACAGTTCAATCCCGTTCACAACGTGGTACAAATCCGGCATGGTAAAACAATGGTAAGATTCGTACTGACCGACACTATCGGGTTGGCCCACAATCTCTTGATAGGTGCTGCTGACAATACAATTAGCTGCATTCATGGCAATTAGATCTGCCGTAAATTGCAGGGAAAAATGGTATTTTTCCTCGGATTCTTGCCAGTAGAGATTGCTCAACAAATATTTAGATTTTTCCAGCGCATGGGCAATATTGCACTGAGTAGTTTTGAGTTTGCGAGACAGCAAAAAGGCTACCAAGTTGCCGTCGGAATAGTTGCCGACAATTAAATCTGGTTTGCCCTGAAACTCAGCCAGCAATTCTTTTTCTGCATCGATCGCGTAAGTTTCCAAATAAGGCCAAATCTCGAATCTAGAAATCCAATTTTGAGTGAGTTTGGGATTGAACTCCCGGAAGGGAACCCGCAAAATCCAAGCATTTTCTGTGCCGTGAACTTTTTCCAAACGTTCGTTGCAGCGCGTGCCGTCGCTGTTAGGAATTAACCGGGTGAGAATAATTACTTTAGGTTTGACTCCTAAACTATCGAGACCGGCAAGATGAATGTCTTCTTGCAGTTGTTTCTCTAAACTCTTCGCTTGATCGAGGACATAAACTACCTGACCTCCCGTATCTGGTCGCCCCAAAACTCCTTCTTGGCCGAACCAGCCGTGAGGAGAAACTAGGACGATTTTGAAAATCATCGGGATGCGAGAAATAAATGCTTCTAGGGTTTGCGGATCGGGGGAATCAATTAATTCGTCAAGAATTCCTAGGGTTTCATGCACGCGGGCGGCGGTATTTCCCCAACCTGCCTCTAAACCCATCATTTGCAAAACCAGTCGAAATCTCTCGTAGGGTTCTTCTTCAGAAAGATCGCCGACAAAGGTGAGAGCTTTTTTGACTTGTTCTGAAAGTTGTTCTTGGGATTTTATGCGCTCATTAATTAGTAATTGTACGCCGTTGTAGCGGTGAATTCGCAAGAAATTAAATAGAGTTTCCTGGCACTGTCTGGGGTCTTGAAACAGTTTGCTGGACAGATATCGGTTGAGGAATTGCACTCCTTTGCCGATGTTTTTGGGGTCGCGAATTGTGGGGGAATAATCGTAAAAAGGGCCGAAATCTAGTTCTAGAATGTCGCCTTCTTGGGGGTGAAAGTGGTTAACGAAGCGATCGCGCACGTCGTGCAATTCTTGCACTGTCATCTGCTCAACCGTCAAGTCGTCTGCAACTCGCACAATTTCCATACTAGCAATTTTTGGCCGCAGCAGGACGCCAAGGCTGCCATCTTCGAGAATAATTTCCTGAACGTAGAAAATCAGTTTGCTTAAAAGAGAAGATTGATGGAACTGTTCGGGCTTTTCGTATTTGGTGCAGTAGGCGGCAAAAGCGTTAACTATGTCGTTTCGCAGTAAATAGTTGTTTCCCAAAGCGCGTAAATCGCTGGCAAACTGACGCAAGTCGGCTTTTTCGTCGCTGGCAATCACAGCCTGAAAAAGTTCAGACATACATACTCCCTTATTTAAGACTTTTTATTCCCGCTTCAAAAAAGGGCGATACTGTTTGAGTATCGCCCTTTTTTGAAGCGGCTACTTTTTTTGTAATTTTAAAGTCTACAATCTGAACTTGCTATCCCTCAAATGACATAAAACTCCCCGTATTTGTGACGAATATAACGGATAAAGGGATCGATAGTTAAAGGTGAACCTGTAACGCGATCGATCAATTCGACAGCGGTGTATTTGCGGCCGTGCTGGTAGATGTTTTGTTTGAGCCAGTCGTGGAGTACGGTAAAATTGCCCCGTTCTATTTCTACGGGAATTTCAGGATTAATTTTTACTGCTGTTTCGTAGAATTGGGCGCTCATCAAGTTGCCGAGGGTGTAACCTTGGAACATTCCGCCGATCGTACCAACATACCAGTGAACATCTTGCATCGCGCCTTCGCTGTCGGTAGCGGGGACAACGCCGAGGTCGTTTCTATAGCGTTCGTTCCAGGCTTCGGGGAGGTCTCGGACTGCTAGTTTTCCCTCTACCATTGCCAATTCTAGGTCAAAGCGGATGGCGACGTGGAGATTGTAGGTTACTTCATCGGCGTCGGTGCGGATGAGCGATCGCGAGACTTTGTTAATTGCCCGGTAAAATGCGTCAGTGGATACGTGTCCCAACTGTCGCAAAAATATGCCTTGGAGTTGCGGGTAGAAACATTCCCAAAAACCGCGGCTGCGCCCGACCAAATTTTCCCAAAGTCGCGATTGACTTTCGTGCACGCCGGAGGAAATGCCGCCTGCCAGAAGCGTGCCTTCAAATTCCGGGGAATTTCCCAGTTCGTAGAGGGCGTGTCCGGCTTCGTGGATGCTGCTGAACAGTGCTTGATCCAGGTGGTCTTCATAGACGCGGGTGGTAATTCGCACGTCGTCTATGGAAAAGTTGGTCATGAAAGGGTGCAGGGTAGTGTCTTGCCGTCCCCGTTGGAAGTCGTACCCCATTCGTTCTACGACTTTACGAGTGAATTCTAGTTGCTGGGATTCTGGGAAGTCTTGGTGCAAGCAGGAGTCGTCGGCGGGAGGTTGGGAGGTGATGGCTTCGACTATCGGCACTAATTCTTGACGCAGTTGGGCGAAAAGCGGGCGCAGCAGGGATACTTTCATGCCGTAGTCGCTACGATCGATCAAAGGATCGGCGATGTGTTCGTAGCCGGGGAAAAAGTCGGCGTATTGCCTGCTTAATTCTAGGGTTTTTTCGAGATACGGCTCGACGGCTGCGAAGTTGTTGGCTGCCCTGGCCGCGGCCCAAGCTTCGTAGCAGTCGGCTTGGTGGCGGCAGAGTGCTGACATGAAGGTTGCGGGGACTCTGGCGGCGCGATCGTAGTCTCTGCGGGCTATGCGGATCAGGCTGGCTGCGGTGGAGTCGTAGGGGAGGGTTTGTTCGTAGAAACGCAAGTCTTCTAGGAGTTCACCTATTTTTGGATCTGTAAATTTTTCGTGAGATATTTGTTTGAGAGTAGCCAACTGGCGGCCTCTGGCACTTGCACCTTTGGGGGGCATATAAGTTGATTGATCCCAATGCAGCAGCGACGAGGCTGATTCGATGTCGTTAACTTCTCTGAGATGGGCTGCCAGTTGAGCGAATTTTGCTTGAGTTTTGTCTAGGGTTTGCATGATTGGGGTTTATGGTGCTGTTTTGCCTACAAAGGTTGCAGTGCGGCATCCGTCTCCATCAATCATAGCTACCCTGAAATCAAGCTAAAAACCGCACTTCTTCCCGTATTGTAAGCAATTTAGAGTCATTTTTGCACAATTTCCGGTATTTCTGCGGATTGAGTTCGATCGCCTTGGATAAGTTTTCGATCGCCAGCCGGATGCTGGTAGCTACAAGTTCCTGGCTGTTTGTGAGCTCCCCTGCTTCTTTTTCCAGGGCGTAAAGGCAAGCTTTTTGATAGTACAGGTTTGGATCGTCGGGTGTGAGTGCGATGATTTTATCGTAGGAGGCGATCGCTTCGGTAAATCGTTGAATTTTTTTGAGGGCGACGGCGCGGTTGTACCAGGCTTCGGTGTTGTCTGGCTGCAACTCTACGGTTTTGTCCCAAGAGGCTATTGCTTCTTCCAAGCGTTGTAAGTTGGCGAAGGCTAAGCCACGGTTGTAAAAGGTTTCGCTGTCGTTTGGGTTGAGTGCGAGGGCTTTGTCCCAGGATGCGATCGCTTCTTCAAATTGTCCCATTTGGGCGATCGCCCTGCCGCGTTTGTTCCAGGCTTCGGCGGAATTCGGCCGCAGTTGCAGGGTTTTGTCGTAGGAGGCGACGGCTTCGGGGTAGAGTTTTTCATCGGCTAGGGCTAAGCCCCGGTTGTACCAGGCTTGATGCAAGTCTGGTTTGAGTTCGATCGCTTTGTCGTAAGAAGTGATCGCCGCTGTATTTTGGTCGGATTTTCTCAGGGCAAATGCTTTGTTATACCAAGCTTCGCAGTAGTCTGGTTTGATGGCGATAGCTTTCTCGTAGGAGGCGATCGCTTCTGATAATTTCTCTAAGCTGACGAGGGTGTTGCCGCGGTTCGTCCAAGCTTCGGGGTAGCTGGGATTGAGTTGGATCGCCTTTTCGTAGGATGCGATCGCTTCTGAGAGTCTGTTGAGCTTCCGCAAAACGTTGGCCCGATTATACCACGCTTCGGGATTGCTTGGTTTGATTTTTAGGGATTGGTTGTAGGCTGCGATCGCTTCTTCTAGCTGGCCCAATTTTCGGAGGGCTACGCCTTGGTTGTACCACGCTTCATAAAATTTTGGTTCAAGTTCGATCGCTTCTTCCCAAGATTCGATCGCAGCTTGGAATCGTCCCATTGCTTCTAGGGCGTTGCCGCGTTCGTACAAGGTTTGAGCCTTTTGGGTGTTGACTGCTATGGATTTTTCCCCTGAGTCGATCGGCTTTTCTATGCTGGCTAATTTTTGCAAGGGGTTTCACCTCTTTATTTTCTGTCTAATTGATTCTTTTCTTTTTTATATGCGATCTTTTTCGCCTTTGAGTGCTTTCGATCGCGACTGTTTGGTTATTTATGGCAATTTTACAGGAATTTGGGGACTTTTTCAAATTTTTTCATTATAATTTTAGACCGGGCATTTGTAAGTATAGATTAATACTAATTTTTTATAGGACTGCGTAGAAAAGAGGAAAGGGCGATCGTACTGAGGTGTGAGAAACCTCATCCAAGATATAATTTTCACGTAACCCTTTTGAGCGATCGGCGGTTAAAACCGCGTCTTGTCAAGCGAATTCCGCCTTTGCAGACTCATAAATAATAAGAGTATTTTTGATGCTGTAAGGGCGGGTTTTACCAAGAATAATTGTCTAAAACCGACAATCTCATAAACCCGCCTCGCCCTAGGGCAAATCCCTATTCTTGAATCAAGGCTTGAAACCGAGTATGCGATCGAATGCTGTCAAAATCCGAGTCAGTTTTTGCCATTTCTCGGTATTTGTCAGGATTCAGATTGATGGCTTGCTGCAAATTCTGAATCGCTTGGTCAATCTGACTCTGTAAGGCGTAATAGCAAGCTTTATTATAAAATGCTGGGTGATAATCTGGGTTGATTTCTAAGGCTTTGTCGCAGGAGGATCTCGCTTCTTCCAATCTTCCTAAATTACCCAGTGCAATGCCCCGATTGTTCCAGGCTTCGTATGAATCTGGTTTGATTTCTAAGGCTTTGTCGAAGGAGGCTATGGCTTCTTCCCATCTTCCTAAACCAGCCAGTGCACTGCCCCGATTGTTCCAGGCTTCGTCTTTATCTGGTTTGATTTCTAAGGCTTTGTCGTAGGAAGCGATCGCTTCTTCCCCTCTTCCTAAATTACCCAGTGCACTGCCCCGATTGTTCCAGGCAACGTGTAAATCTGGTTTGACTTCTAAGGCTTTGTCGTAGGAGGCTATCGCTTCTTCCCCTCTTCCTAAATTACCCAGTGCATTGCCCCGATTGTACCAGGCTTCGTGTAAATCTGGTTTGATTTCTAAGGCTTTGTCGCAGGAGGCTATCGCTTCTTCCACTCTTCCTAAATTACCCAGTGCAGTTCCCCGATTGTTCCAGGCAACGTGTAAATCTGGTTTGATTTCTAAGGCTTTGTCGCAGGAGGCTATCGCTTCTTCCCATCTTCCTAAATTACTCAGTGCATTGCCCCGATTGTTCCAAGCTTCGTATGAATCTGGTTTTAATTCTAAGGCTTTGTCGTAGGAGGCTATCGCTTCTTCCCATCTTCCTAAATTACTCAGTGCATAGCCCCGATAGTACCAGGCTTCGTCATCATCTGGTTTGATTTCTAAGGCTTTGTCGAAGGAGGCTATCGCTTCTTCCAATCTGCCTAAATTACCCAGTGCAATGCCCCGATAGTACCAGGCTTCGTGTAAATCTGGTTTGATTTCTAAGGCTTTGTCGCAGGAGGCTATCGCTTCTTCCAATCTTCCTAAATTACCAAGTGCAGTTCCCCGATTGTTCCAGGCTTCGTGTAAATCTGGTTTGATTTCTAAGGCTTTGTCGCAGGAGGCTATCGCTTCTTCCAATCTGCCTAAATTACTCAGTGCATTGCCCCGATTGTACCAGGCTTCGTATGAATCTGGTTTGATTTCTAAGGCTTTGTCGAAGGAGGCTATCGCTTCTTCCACTCTTCCTAAATTACTCAGTGCATTGCCCCGATTGTTCCAGACTTCGTATGAATCTGGTTTGATTTTTAAGGCTTTGTCGTAGGAGGATCTCGCTTCTTCCCACCTGCCTAAATTACCCAGTGCATTGCCCCGATTGTTCCAGGCTTCGTGAAAATCTGGTTTGATTTCTAAGGCTTTGTCGTAGCAGGCTATCGCCTTTGCATATTCTTCAGCAGAGTCATGCAATAAACCTTGTTCAAAAAACAATTTAGCTTTTTGTTCGGGTATTTGCCCATCCTCATCAATTAAAGATTGAATCCTCACCAATTCCCATTTTCTTTCTTGGGGAGTCAAAGCTAGATAATCTTCTTGCTTCCATCTTTCCCAACAAGCTTGCATTGATTCCACTTGCAGCAGTTCTTTATCCATTGACAACTTAAATAAACTCGATCGCCAATCAAAGAAATCAGGTGCCCGCTGAATAAAATAATCAATAGCAAACTTAGGCAACAGAAAAACAAAACAGATTTTGAAATTATCTCGAAATCGTTCTCGCTGCTGGTTTAAATTAATTAAAATAGGCGGCACTCCCCGCCAACTGTAAGAGTAAATATCCTTACTTTCCCAGCCGATATCCTTTTTCTCTTGTTCGTATTCATAAAGTGAATATTCTAAACCTTGGACAAAGAGGACATTGATGCGATCGCGATTTGGCAACTCTTCAATTAGATTGTAAAAATCATAAACCGATTCCTTCAGCCGCAAAACCTCAATATTTTGCTGCGGAATATCTGTTTTAACTCTAGTAATCCAGCGTTCTCCCTCCGCCGGTGAACACTCCACAAACAACAAGCTAAAGCCATCTGTCCGCTTGAGAGTGCGTACCAGAGTTAGATATTCTTCCTCCGGTTCTGCCGGTGGCAAATCTTCGTCCCAATCAATTGCTTCTGGTTTCATGGCTGAAGTAGAGCGACTGCTTCCCTAAATTCCTGAATGCCTTTAATTAGCGGATGAACATCATACCAAGGCTGCATTTCTCCTTCATCATCAAAATATCGGTATTCCAAAATACAGCGGTTAAATAGCAAATTGCGGTGCTTTTCTTCATTAAGTATCCGGTGAGAAATAGAGACTTTTGCTAAAATTGACCATTCATCTTGTCCGGGAGTTTTGCGGTAGACATTCCGCTCTTTCGTGATTGCTCTTTGGGCCGCTTTGGCAGTAATTGGCAAATTTTGTGTTTGATTCACAGCTTCTCGCATCATCTTCATCAAATCCCTAACGTGACCTCCACTCATCAAGCACAGCCGTTCTAGGGTTTCTTCGGTGTCAAACAATCCTGTTTCTAAAGATAGATTTGGATCTATTTTTTGCACGCGCTTCTTAATCAACTCTTTAATTTTAGCAAGTCCCGGTTGGTGAGCGCTACCATCTAGATTCTGTACCAGAATCATTGGCAGCACTTGCGGAGTATTGTACTTATCGCTTAAATCAGCAGCGCGGTTAGAATGCACCATCGAAATCGGTACAGTGTAAACGACGTGACAATCTAAAGCTTGGAGTTGTTCGCTGCGGTCTAAGAAAATTTGGTCTAGATTGCTGCGTCCTCCTGCGTCTGTCGCAGAAAATGGCACAATCCGGTCTAAATTATCGGCAATCGCTACCAGTTGCGAATATTTATTGGGCAACTTTTTTTTAGCGTCGCCAATAAACTCATTTAGCGCATCAATCAGCGTTTGTGTTTGGGGCTCAACTTTTTCTCGGATTTTTTGACGCAGACTCGGTTGAGTTCTCACATTCGCCGTCAACTTGGCAAACTGACTAATTTGCGCCTCTAAGCTCAATTTTTCAAAAGATATTTCTGTTAGCCCTAAATCTTTTAAATCGTCCCAGCGGTCTTTCATCCAATTGACCAAAGGCTTGGAGTCAGCCTCTTTAATTGCTTCTAATAAGTGTCTGGTGCAAGCTAGCAAAATATCTGTATATTCAGTATCTTCGGGATTGATATCTTCGGCGTCAGCCGCGAAATAAACTACAAAATAACCTTTGTTGTTCAAGTGTTGCTGTAGCCGCAGCAATTCGGTTGATTTTCCAGCACCGCGATGTCCTGCATACAACTGGCAAGTCATCGGTTCTGAACGCTCAATGTTGAGGCCCAAGTCTAGGGTAATATTGTCATCTCCTCGCACTTCCCCACAGTCAACATATTGCGGGTCGCCTGCTGGTAAAGGAGAAGATGGGTTAAAGGCGTTGTAGAGGTCTTTTAGTAGTTTTTCTGTATTTTGAGTCATAAATTTTTTTTAGTATTTTTGGTTTTTTATAGGCTCAACCGCAGATTTAAGGCAGATGAACACGGATAAACGCAGATAATTATAAGAAGAGCGATCGAATCTATGCAAAACGCTGGGTGCACATCGCGCACCCAACAATCACTACTTTTAGGCTTGATATTTTTTCAGAATAGCAACTTTTTCGGGGAAGATTTCGATCGCCATTTTGTCATCATAACGAGTCGCGAGCGATCGCCTCACTTCGCCCAAAAACAGCGGCTGCGACAGCCCAGGTTCAGGATGTACAACTGTACGAACCCGGATTGTCATGTAGTCTCTGCCCCTTCCAGAGCGCCCTGGAGAGTACAAATCCGCCGCCGCTTGCCGCATCGTTGCTTCTAATTCCGATTCCGTGATCGTAGGTGGCACAGTAACTACTGTTTGAGCGCCGCCAGTATCGTAAACTAAAGAATAGCGAACTGCACCGGGAATTTCTGTACGGGAAAACAGTCCCAAACCCAGACCAAATATACTCGCAGCAATTACTCCCATAAAGCTTGTCACTCCTACCAATCGGAAGCGAAAACCCCATTTGAAGATAAATGCTATAACAGTTAGAATAGCCAAGGCTGCTGTTAGAATTCCCGCCCATTGGGCGTACATTAAAAGGTTAGAATTTACGTTCATTTGATGATTGGTTGACTGTTGACTGTTGACTGTTGACTGTTGACTGTTAACTGTTAACTGTTGACTGTTGACTGTTGACTGTTAACTGTTGATATTAGTTACCGATACCCGATACCCGATACCCGATGCCCAATGCCCAATGCCCAATGCCCAATGCCCACTGCCCAATGCCCAATGATTAATTAAGCGTTTCGGGCCACAAGCAGATAAGTCATCATATCGCCTTTCCCCTTCACTGGAATCACGCCGCGCTCCTCAAAAACGTACTTACCCCGCAAGCGTTCGTAGGTAGCAACTGTCACCTGAATGCTGCCGGGGACGCCTTGAGATTCCATCCGGGAAGCTGTATTTACCGTATCTCCCCACAAATCGTAAGTAAATTTTTTAGTACCGATTACCCCAGCTTCTACCGGGCCTGTGTGGATGCCGATGCGAATGCTGAGCGGCTGACCTCCCTTGGTACGCATCTTAGTCATTGCTGCTTGAATTTCCAGCGCCATTTCCGCGATCGACTCGGCGTGATCCTCGCTGGGCGTCGGCAAACCGCCAACCACCATATAAGCATCGCCGATCGTCTTAATTTTCTCAAGTCCGTAGCGCTCGGCCAACTCGTCAAAAGCCGAAAAAATCTCGTTGAGCAACTCCACCAATTGGGCCGGCGATAAATGAGCCGAAAGCTTAGTAAAACCGACCAAATCGGCAAACATCACTGTTACCTCAGCGAAACTGTCTGCGATCGTAATTTCCCCGTGTTTGAGGCGCTGTGCGATCGCCTTCGGTAAAATATTTAACAGCAAACGCTCGGACTTTTCCTTTTCCTGAGCCAACTCATGTAAATACGCCTGTTCCTTATCCCGCAGTCGCTTCTTTTCCAGACAAGCGCTAATCCGAGCCTTGAGCAATACCGGATTGAACGGTTTAGAAAGATAATCCTCCGCCCCCAACTCTATACACCGGACAATACTGTCGATATCGTCCACCGCCGAAATCATAATCACCGGGATGTAGCGCAAATTATCGTCCGCCTTCAGACTTTCGAGCACTTGATAGCCGTTCATTTGCGGCATCATAATGTCTAGCAGAACCAAATCAAAAGGAACGCTTCGCAACATTTCCAGAGCTTGGAGACCATCTTCAGCAACAGTCACCACATGGCCTTGACGCTGAAGCCGGCGGGCCAGCAAATCGCGGTTTACCTCATTGTCGTCAACAACCAGCACGCTGCCCTCGTCACCTTTCATGTCAGGGCCTCTTTCAGAAGAGTTTCAATTTTACCCAAAAGTCGAGGAAACTCGACCGGTTTAGTGTCATAGTCATTGCAGCCTGCAGCAAGACACTTTTCACGATCGCCCGCCATTGCGTGAGCCGTCAGCGCAATCACCGGAATCCTGCTAGTTTCAGGAGCCGCCTTAATTTGCTGCGTTGCTTGCCACCCGTCTAGAACCGGCAGACTCATATCCATCAGAATCAAATCTGGTACTTTCGCGAGCGCCATCGACACTCCCTCAGCACCGTCAACAGCAATAAAGACCTCGTGTCCCTTGCGGGCCAGACGCCTGGAAAGCATATCCCTATTCATTTCGTTATCTTCGACCAACAGGATTTTAGCCATTGGTGTTCTCCTTGCCTTTCGAGTCGTACCTGCGATCGAACCTGTCATTGACTATAGAGCGAACATCGCGCAACAAACTATCGCAACTGTAGACTCCCTTTTGTAGCACCCGCTCGACGTAGCCGTTTAGTTGCTGGCTTTCGGCCGGTGTCAAGTTTTTCCCCGTGATCACAACAATCGGTATAGGATCTCCCGAATGGGATTTGCGAATTTCGCTGATCAACTCAAAACCATCCATTTCTGGCAACATCAAATCCAGTAATATCAGGTGCGGGCGAGCAACTTTTAGCCGATCGAGAGCAGCGCGTCCACTGTCAGCTTCCGTTACTGCCCAGCCTTGTGTTTCTAGTACGCATCGCAGTATTTCGCGCGTGGCAACGTCGTCTTCCACAATTAGAATCTGACAGGTCAAATTGTTACTTGCAACGCCGTCTTGGTCGCGTCGGTACTTGTTCAACAAGGCAGCCAGCCGTTTGCCGTCCACTGGTTTGGTGAGGTAGTCCGAGGCACCCAATGCAAAGCCGAGGCTTTTGTTGCCCACAAAGGATAGCAGGATTACGGGAATTTCGGCAAGGTCAGGATCTGCCTTCAGCGCTGAGAGTACCGCCCAGCCGTCCATTCCGGGCATGATCACATCCAGGGTAATGGCATCTGGCCGTAGTTGCTTAGCCAGCCGGAGAGCTTGCTCGCCACTGCCGGCGACTTCTACGTGCAGTCCTTGGCGACTGAGGGTGCGCTCGATTAAATCCCGCGAGATCGGGTCGTCGTCCACTACCAGCACCGTGCCGACAGCGGGGGCGTCGGGAGGGCTAGTGCTGTCGTGAACTTTGTTGGGGATTTCCGGCTGTTTGATGGCTTTGGGCAAGAGCACGGTGAAAGTGGTGCCTGCGCCCAAGGTGGTGCTGACCTCAATGCTACCGCCCATCATCTGACAGAAGCGCTGGCTGATTGCTAGTCCCAAACCTGTGCCACCGTACTCGCGGGTAGTCGAGGCATCAGCTTGGGTGAAAGGTTGGAAAACTCGCTCCAATTGCTCTTGTGTCATGCCGATGCCGGTGTCGGCGACGCGGAAACTTAAAAATTCGGAGTTGGAAATTAAAATTTGGGAAGATTCCTCTTGATTTTTCATTTTTAATTGTTCATTTTTAATTCTTTCCACTCCGATCGCAATTCTCCCGTTTTTTGTGAACTTGGCAGCGTTGCTGAGCAAGTTAAGCAGCACTTGCCGCACTTTTGTCATGTCCGCGTGCATGGTGTCGAGGTTGTCTGGACAGTACACTTCTAGGGTATTACCGTTTTTCTCGACCAGTGGCCTGGCCGTGGCAACAGCACTTTCAATTAAGTTATGGATGTCGAAGCTTTCTAAGTAGAGCTCCATTCGGCCTGCTTCAATTTTAGAAATATCTAGGATGTCGTCAATCAGGGACAGCAGATGTTTGCCGGCGCTGCAGATTTTTTCGAGGTCGGGGACGGATTCGCAACTCCCCAATTCTTCGGCTTCTTCTTGAAGCATTTCGCTGTAGCCGATGATGGCGTTGAGGGGTGTGCGAAGTTCGTGGCTCATGTTGGCGAGAAATGTGCTTTTTGCCCGGTTGGCTGATTCTGCTGCTTCTAGGGCCAACTGCATGGCGGATTCTGCCTGTTTGCGATCGGTGATGTCTTGGACTGTGCCTTCGTAATACAAAACGCTGCCGTTTTCGTCGCAGATGCTGCGCGCGTTTTCGGAAATCCAGATTGTGCTACCGTCTCGGCGGTATATTTGGGATTCAAATTTTGACACTTGGTGGCGCGCGCCCAATTCGGCCATAAACTCGGCGCGCCGATTGGGGTTAACGTAAAATTGACGGTTGATATCGGTGAGTTCGGCGAACATTTGGGTACAGGATTCGTAGCCGTAAATTCTGGCTAGTGCGCGATTGCCGCTGAGGTAGTGCCCGGTCGGCGTTGTCTGGAATATGCCTTCGACTGCGTTTTCAAAGATGCTGCGGTATTTTGTTTCGGATTGTCTCAAGGCGGATTCTGCTCGCTTGCGCTCTAGGACATTGGCGAGCATTTCTCCTATCATTTTTAGCTGTGTGGATATTGTGGATATTTCGGTTGCTCGACCTGCTGTTGGCTTTAAGCTATCGAAGCCGAGAAATCCTACTAGGTTTTTACTACTACAAATTAGGGGAATAATTATCAGCGATTTAATATTTTTTAGCTGTTTTTTAAATTCTAAATTATTTAGGGAAGCGCCACTCGAAGGTATTGAGGCGGTTGCTGTTTGATTAACTGTTTGGGATGGGGAGTCTGTTTGGAATTGGGCTGAATTTTGACCGATCAAATAGACAATTTCGGCGATTGCTGGGGGCGGGAGTTCGCCGATTTCGGGAATATAAAGGCATTCGGCGCGATCGAGTTTTTCTGCAATCCAAGGGATTTGTGCGATGTCTATTGGTTTGTCGGTGCTGTCTTTGACTGCCGGAATGCTTTCGCCACACCACTCGTAGGTTTTGTCGGCGCGGGTTTTGTCTTCAGATAACAGGTAGATGTAACTGCGGTCAAACCCGCTCAAGGTGGCTATCGCTTCCAGGGCTTGAGCGATGCCTGTGTCTATTTCTGATAAGGGCTGGCTGATGAAATGGGTTGACAAACTGGCAATCAACTGAGCAAATTCTATTCGATCCTGCAAAGATTGTTCTACTTTTTTTAGTTCGGTAACGTCTCGAAAGCTCCAGACTCTACCGACTGTTTTCGCTCCTACTTTTGATGGCAACGAATTTAATTCAAGAATTTTTCCGTCTTTAAATTCTAATAATTCGCTGATTTGAGTATCTGGATCTGCCGACACTTTGATCACGTTTTCGAGAAATCTTTGCGGGTCTTTTAATTGTTCCCTGTCGAAGGGGAATCCTGTTTGGATCGTGTTTTTGACTGTGCCGAAGGTCGATCGGCTCAACGTTCCTTGGCTGGCGGACAAACCCCACATCTCAAGAAATTTCTGATTATAATTACATATATTGCCGTTTCTGTCAACCGCCAGAATTCCTGCATCTGTAGATTTTAGAACTGCTTGCAGTATCGAGAGCGATTGCTTGTCTTCTCTAATGTCAAAAAACACCAAGACTGATATTTCGCTGCCCTCAACTGCGGGATGGAAAAAATAGGAAACTGGTAAAATCTTGCCGTCGCGACACAAAAACTCGTCGTCCCAATTATTGCAAGGTTGACCGGAAGCGATCGCCTGTTGTAAATCTAGTGTAGGTGCGATCGCCGCATCTTCACTCTTGCTTGGCGACTGTTTCGGAGCAGTCAAAACTGGGGATTTGTTGCCTTTGTTTTGCTTCCCGATGCGCTCTAGCAGACAAACGCCTGCAAGTTCCGACTCTCGCCACCCCAGCAAGCGTTCGGCCTCTGGATTCACCGAGATTACACAGCCCTTCGCGTCAAGGATACACAATCCTGCCCCCAAACTGTTGACACTCGCCCGCAGTCGATCGAATTCTGAAGCTGTTGGAGAGTCTTGAGGGGACTGGCGCGAGTCAGTTAAATCCTTTAATACCACCGTCTCCAAGTTAAAAGAATCTTCCTGCTGAAGTTCTTGCTGACTCTGAGCTCGGTCATAGCTACAGCTTACCTGCTCTAAGAATAGCTGCCACTGCTCGGCAGTGGGAGGGGGAGACTCGCTAGCTAAACCGAGGTGTTCGAGTTGGCGCTGGAGGTGGGGGTGCATATTTTCTGGCGCTTTGTAGGCAACTTTCTACAGTATATCTTTTTAATTAATAATATATATACGTAGGTATACGGTTAGGGTAAAAGTACGCGATTTAAGTCTATAACAGGTTTTCTTGAGAAGCCGAGGGATCATCTCTGCTATCCACAATCTTTCAAACTTCGCTAATTATATTTATATCCTAATGGCTTTATTGATTTGGCTATATGTGGAAAATTTCGATACGTGATAGCGGAATAATCAGCAAATTGCGGAGACCAATAAGATTGGCAACGCTCGAAAAGAAATGTCAATAAATTATGATTTATCAGAATTTTCAGTTGACATTGAAAGGTCGGTGAAAATAGCTGGCAGCCGAATGGTAAAGGTAGAACCTTTGTCGATCTCGCTGAATGCGGTAATGTCTCCGCCCATCATTTCGCAGAATTTCTTAGTAATCGTCAGCCCCAAGCCAGTGCCGCCGTACTTTTTAGTAGTTGAAGAATCGGCTTGCGTGAAAGGCTCAAAGATTCTGGCTAACTGTTCGGGACTCATGCCAATGCCGGTATCTTTGACCGTAAAAATGATCCAATCTTGAGCGGAAGATAAGAGAGACAAGCTATTTTCAGGTTGGCCACCTTCTCTATACGCTCCCAGTTTTTTGCCTTTCTTTGCAGCGTCGGCGGGGGTTCCGACGGATCGGGTAACGGCGAAGGTAATCGCGCCGGAGCGAGTAAATTTCGCGGCATTGCTGAGGAGGTTGAGCAGAGACTGCCGGAGTTTAGTCAAGTCGGTCTGCATCGAGCCAATATCCTTGGGGCATTGTATTTCTAGGATATTGCTATTTTTGTCGGCCATCGGCGCGATCGTGGCAACTACTTCTTCAACCAGAGTTGAAATGGTGAACGTTTCAAGGTCGAAGTCGATGCGGCCTGCTTCAATTTTGGTCAAGTCGAGAATATCTTTAATCAGCGCTAGTAGGTGCTGGCCGGCCGTGTTAATTCTCTGGAGGTCGTCGATGAACTCTTCGGCACCGAGGTCTCGCGCGTCTTCTTGCAGGATCTCGCTGTAGCCGATGATGGCGTTGAGGGGGGTTCTGAGTTCGTGACTCATGTTGGCGAGAAAAATGCTTTTGGATCTATTTGCAGCTTCGGCGGCTAATGCGGCCCGACGGAATTCTTCGGAACGCAAGCGTTCGGTGATGTCGGTGGTCATGATTAAAACGCACTGAGTGCTGCCGAGGTGGATGAGCTCCACTGACATCAGCCAGTCGCGCACTTCGCCGGCTTTGGTGCGAATTTTGATTTCTTGGTTGCTGATCGAATTTTGTGATTGCAAAATCTGGGAGAGTCGCCCCCCGTCTTCTGAATTGACAAATATTCCTAAGTCGCTGGGAGTGCGGCCGATAAATTCGTGCCGCAGCCAGCCTAATGAGCGCAAAAAGCTTTCGTTGGCATCGAGGAAGCATCCGTCTGTGAGGGTGCAGATGCTGATCCCGACTGGGGAGGCGTGAAAGGCTTTGGAAAATCTTTCTTCTGAAGAACGCAGGGCGGCTTCGGCTTGCTTTCTGTCTGTGATGTCTTGGACGGTGCTGGTGATGTAGAGGGAGGTGACGGCGGCTTGTTCGTAGACTGTGCGGTTGCTGCCGTCGGGGAGTATGAGCCTGTAGTCGATGCTGTAAGGCTGTTGCTGAAATAAAGCGGCTTCGATCGAGGTTTTGACTAATTCTCTGTCTTCAGGGTGCACGTATTCCAAGAAGGCTTCCAGGCTGGGTTCAAAACTTCCCGGTTGCTCTCCCAGGATGCGGTAAATTTCCTCTGACCATCGCAATTGCTGGGCGTTGCGGTCTAAGTCCCAGTTGCCTAGCTGGGCGATGCGTTGGGCGTTAGCGAGGCTGGCTTCGCTGGCGCGCAGGGAGACTTCTGCTTGGTGGCGTTCGGCGACAGTGGCAGCTAAGACTAAGCCAGTGACGGCGATGACGGCGATGAAGGCTTGCAGGGATAACAGCGCTTGGGGGATACTGCTGGCGTGTTTGAGGAAGGGGCCGCTGCCTCGGGCTATACCCCAGATGGCGAAGCCGCAGAGGATGAAGTTGGAGAGGGCGGTGTAGTGCTGACCGAATCGAAAGGCAGCCCAAACTACTAGGGGAAATGGTAAGTATTCGAGGGGATAGCGGGCGTAGGCGGCGCGGGTGCGGGAGCAAAAGACGAGCCAGCCGACTGCTAGTAGCAGCAGCAGCCAAATCGCTCGTTCAGCTATCTGTTTGGGACGTGTGGGGGATTTGGGCAATTGTTGCCACGTCAGCAGCAGCGGGGCGACGAGCACAATTCCCATAGCGTCTCCTACCCACCAAGTCCCCCAAATCGTGCCAAAATTGCTCCAGCTAGATAAACCGGTCAGGCATACGAGGATGCTGCCGATGCTGGAGTTGATCAGGGTAGATCCCAAGGCTGCTAGTCCGACTATTCCTAAAACGTCTTTGAGCCGATCGAGCGCGGCGTTAAAGTTAATGCCCTGGAGTAGATAAGTTCCCGTCCAGGCTTGCAGGGTTCGGGCGCCAGCCGAGATTAATGCCGTGCCGATGTTGGCCGACGGTACGCTCATACTGAACAGGAAGCCTCCGATCGCGATTCCCGGCCACAGTTGCCGCCCAAACAGCAGCAGGGCTGCTTGGGCAATTCCTGCTGCTGGCCACATCGGGTAAATTTCTGAACTGAGGGTGAGGCTGGAAATGGCGAATTGCGACGCCCAATAGTAGACCAGGGCGATCGCGCCTACTGCGAGGAAGTACCGCCAGGAATGTCCTTTGATTGCGTTAAGGAACTTTGTCTGCATGGTCGTTTGGGGAAAAGGTGGACTGTTGTTGGGGTCTCAGTAGGTGGCACGGGACAGGCAGAGGGTAGAGAAAATATTTCTATTAGGTGATGGTAGGTCATGGGTGGTAGGTACTGGGAGAAGCTTTTGAGCTAACTTTTTGTGGTGCCGTTGAGGGAGCGGTTTTTTTGTTCCATCAAATCTGCCCATGAATTTCGGGAGTATCGCTTTTTTGTAAATATATCTCTAATGGCTAAGCAATTGGTTTGTAAATTTTTGGTTTTTGTTAAAAATTTATTACCGAGCTACAGCGGGTGTCTTTTTGTGTCGGGCGATCGTAACTCTATTCACCCTAACATCTTGCACCATGCTCAATAATACCTAAAATACCTAAAATACCTAAAATACCAATAACAGCAACGTAAAATCTCTGCTTTTAGGTAAGTTTGGGGCAAGCAACACGGTTTCTGATTAGAAGTGCAGGTTGTAGAAATTTTCACTAGATTTTTAATCAATCAATCGATGCTTCAAGTCTTTCGCTCGAATACAGTGAAAGCGGATAATTTACAGCTAATATTTTTTTTTCTGGTCTATTTCTCTTTGGCTGTTGCAATATCTAAGGTTAGTGTCAAACGCTCTTGAGATTCTTTAAGAGCGTCTTGGGGGTTGCGGCCGAGAAGGGTTGCCTCTATGGCGCGACCGAGGTTTTCTGATAGGCGGGAGTAACCTGATATAATGGGTCGCGCTCTGGCTGAGTTCATTTGTTCTAAAAATACTTGCAAAACAGGGTTTTTTTCCACAAAGCTTTGATAAGCTTGGCTCTGTCTCGATTTTAAGTTAATGGGTAAATAACCTGTTCCCAATGCCCATGCTGTTTGGAATTCTTCACCTATAACGTATTCTAAGAATACTAGGGCTGCTCGCTCTCGTTCTGGCGAAGTTTTCATTAAAAATAGGTTTTCACCCCCTACGACGGCTGCGGGGCGTTTGAGGATCGGTAAAGGCATTGCTGCGTAGTCGATCGCGCTTTGCTGCAACTGTGCTAGCGTCCACGGCCCGGTGATTTGCATGGCGACTTTCCCGGCGATGAAATTGTCGAGTTCGTAGCCTCGTTCGGGTGCTGACAATATTCCTGAACCTTCTTTTAACAAGTCTCTCCACAATTCTAAGGCGGCGTGAGAACCGGGATTATCTATTTGGGGTACAGGACTTTGAGGTATTTCGCCTTTGAGTTCGCCACCTGCGCTGAACATGAATGGCAGCCAGGTAAATACTGTCCATTCTCCTTTGCCTAGGGGGAGCACTATGCCGTGTTGGTCTGTGCGGCCGTCTCCGTTGGTGTCTCGCGTGAGCGATCGGGCTGTTTGCTTTAATTGCGCCCAATTCTGTGGCACTTCTTTGATTCCTGCTGCTGCAAATAAGCTGGGACGGTAAAAGATGGCGACGTTGTTTGTCGCTAGGGGAACTGACCAAGTGTGCCCGCCGAGTTCCATTGACTCGAAGAGTGCCGGGTAGATTTCGGCTTTCCGGGGCGATTTGTCTAGCCAGTTTTCTAAAGGTTCAATGGCGTTGAGTTCTGCTAGTTTTCCTGAAATTGTGGCAGCATTCCACAGCAAATCCGGCGGTGCGTTTCCCACTATTGCTGTTAGTATTTTTGGCAGTTGTTGGTCGGGCTGGCCGATGTAAACTGGTTTGATCTGGATGTTGGGATGTGTTTTGTTGAATTGGTCTGTGAGGGTTTGAAATACGTCGCGATTTGGCGGGGGATTGATGCCATGCCAGAGTGTGAGTTCGATCGGTTCGCCGTTTTTGGATGCGGGTGTTGTGCTGTTTTGACAGCCGCTTAATATTAGCAGATTTAAGGTAAGTAAAATGCCGACAGCGAGTTTGAGTGGTCTTTTAATTGCTTTGGATAATTTGGATAATATCATTTTTTAGTTGGATTCAGGGAAGAAGATTTTTTTTTACCGCAGATGAACGGGGATGGAGGCGGGTAGTTAGAGGTTGGTAAAACGAGCTAAATCTAGAAAATCTGCTGGTAGCTGATTTCTCTCTCCATCCGAGGTGTTTTGAAACAAAACGGTGAAAGCTCCTGCTCCTAGTCTATCTTGCGGCCACATCCGATAGCAAGGAATTTCTGTCAGGTGCGATCGATATTTTTCTAAATGAGGAACAGTGACTGGCCGAAATTCGGGGAATTTGCTTAACAGCCATTCGCTGACTTGTTCATTTTCTGCGGTTGAATAAGTGCAGGTCATGTATGCAAGATAACCTTGGGGCGCTACAATTTTAGCAGAATTGGCTAAAATTCTTTTTTGGCGGTTGGCATTGCTGTTGATGGTGACATGATGAAAGCAGCCTGGTGCTTTGTCTCCTTTTGCTAAGAGTGATTGACCAGTACAAGGAGCATCTACTATTACTAAGTTAGCCGTTTGTGGCATCTTTTCGGCAAGTATTTTTGAATCGACGTTGGCGGCGGCGGATGGGTTAATTTGGCAGCGTCTTAAATTAGAGATCAGCATTCCCATGCGTTTGCCTATGGCTTCATTGCACAACACAAATTCTGGCTTTAAGGTTTTCCACGCAAATATACTTTTTCCTCCGGGGGCGGCGCACATATCTAAGATTAGTTTGATTGGCTGGGGTATTGTTAACAATGTGGAGGCGGCGAAGATTGAGGAAAAGTCGAGACAGTAGTAATGTCCGGCTTGATGTAAAGAATGTTTTCCCGGTTGGGATTCTAAGGCCAGTCTATCTACAAATTCTGGTTGCCAAGCAACTGGAATTTCGAGATTAAATGGGTTTTCTGTAGGTTTTGGTTGCACCCACAAGATAGCAGGATTAAAAGCTTGGGGAGTGGTGACGGCATGAATAAACTTTTCTTGTTCGGCGGTGTCGGCAAATAAGCTGCGGCTGAGTTTAAGCAGGAGATTCGACGGTTTTTCCATGTTCGAGGAGATATGATAAGATTGAGATTAGCAGTGACAAAGGTATATTAGAGGATAATTATTAGTGTAAAACAGTTATAGTTAACTTGGGAAGCATGGATGCAAATGTTGTTGCGTTTATCAAACTCATTGCTTTTGAGCGTTCGAGTCGGGCTGCACCTGAGTATCAATCGAGATTTTTTTTGCCGATCGCACAAGTCGGAACTATTGTCAAAGTGTATAATCTAGGAGCCAACTACTATTGTTTGAGCTGACAAATAAACATTACATGAGTCCGGAAGGTAAAAATACTCATAAAGTCGCTTGTATCATAGCTGCTACGCGCTGAATAGTCTGTATAATATACTAGGGTTTTTTGCCATTACTTACTTGATGACTAATGAGTAATGACTGAGGACTACTTACTAATAACGAAGAATCTATGAAAATTGTTTTTTTTGGCACTCCCGATTTTGCTGTTCCTACTTTATCCAGTTTGCTAAGTCACCAAGAATTTGAGGTTGTGGGTGTGGTGACTCAGCCGGACAAACGCCGGGGAAGAGGCAATCAATTGATGCCTTCACCTGTAAAAGATGTGGCTTTAAATCACAGTCTCCCAGTTTGGCAGCCGCGCCGAATTAAGAAGGATGCGGAAACGCTTGCTAAGTTGCGGGAAGCGGAGGCGGATGTTTTTGTGGTGGTGGCTTACGGCCAAATTCTGTCTCAAGAAATTCTGGATATTCCTAGTTTGGCTTGCGTTAACGTTCACGGTTCAATTTTGCCGAAGTATCGCGGTGCCGCGCCGATTCAGCGCTGTCTTTTTGACGGGGAAAAGACAACAGGAATTACTACTATGCTGATGGATGCTGGGATGGATACTGGGGCGATGCTATTGAAGGCTTTTGCTGGTATTTCACTGTTGGATAATGCTGATTCTTTGGCGGATAGGTTGGCGGAAGTTGGGGCGGATTTGTTGATAGAAACTTTGGTGAAATTGAGGGACGACAAAATTGAAGCTGTTGTTCAAAATGATGCTGAGGCGACTTACGCGCCGATGATTAAGAGTGCGGATTATGTGCTGGATTGGTCGAAAAGTGCGATCGACCTTCACAATCAAGTTAGGGGCTTTTTCCCGGATTGCACAACCAGTTTTCGCGGCAATTCTCTGAAGGTGATAGCTACTGTGCCCGTCGGGCCGGAATATTGGCTGCAAATGCCAGCGGATTTGAGAGTTTTGGAACGCGAATGGCCTGTTTTAGCCCAGTTGTCGGGCGCGAATGGGGAAGTTGTTAAGGTTGTGAAGGGGTTGGGGGCGATCGTCCAAACTGGCGATGGTTTATTATTGTTGCGGGAGGTGCAGTTAGCAGGGAAAAAGGTGCAGTCTGGGGTGGATTTTGCCAATGGAACTCGGTTGGTTGTAGGCGAAGTTTTTGGGAATGCGGGAGTTACAGGTTAGATAGAATCTCGAAGGGTTTATTAGTTTGTTCCCATGTCTGAATAGATATATAAAGTTGGGTCTCTCGGAAATGAGCAGACTCATAGGCAACCCTTAAATATTTTTCTAGTACATTTGGCTCGACTTCCTTAGAGTTGCACGAACCTAATGCTTTGCAAAGTGCGATCGACAAAATAGCAATCATATCGTGACCGCAACAAACGTGCCACATATCTTGACTATCTGTTTTTAAGTTCTCCATATTTGCTCTAATTTCGGGTTCGTCAAGTCCCGGCTTTTGAGAGTGGTTTTTCACAGTTTGAAGCAACTTCGATTCATTTAATATTAATGTGCGATCGTCCACAAATTTCTTAAAAGCTAAATCTTCAAACTTTAAACAATGATCAAACTTCAGCGAAGCCCATCGCAAATAACCGATAATCTTGGCACTTTCCAATAAAGTCTGGCGAATATCTTTACCAAAACTCTTGATTTTGTCTTCCGAACCGTGCTCCAAAAGTACCTTTTCAAGTGCTGGCGACTTCAGCAGCATAGTTTCCAAATCGTGAGTATCTGTAAACAGCAAGTTGGGACTAAGTGGAACAGTTCCTTCTAATATATCAAAATCAGCATCAACAACAGCCAAAACACCAGCAAAGTTACCTTGTTCAAGGATATTTAGCACTTGCACAGCTTTATCTTTATTGTAGGCATTCTCTACACGACACTTTGTGGAGTGTACCAAGTTTGTCCATACCCGCGCATCTGTATCTCCCTCAACAATTAAAAAAGATCCAGTGTATTGAGATTGAGTTCTCAGCAGGCGAATTCTGTTGGCAATGCGATCGGGCTTAAGGTTTTGTGGATCGAGTTTAAGGTTTTGGGTCATTCAACTGGCCCTTTTAATTCCACTGTCAAATTCCAGCTATCGTCAATAATATCTGGAGAATGAGTTGCTAATAAAACATCAAAGTTTGCCAGCTTAATAATTGCTTGCAAATCTTTGAGAAACTCGACTTGCCATGCTATATGCAGCGAAAGTTCGGGTTCGTCAATGAGAACAAGCGAGTTAGCTTGAACTTTGAATAACAACTGGTAAAGCATTACCAGTTCATGCTGTTCTCCAAAAGATAAGTCTGTCGGCGACAAAGGCTTACCATCCGCCGTTGTAAAGGTAAAACCTTTCTCTTTACTGATGCTCATGTTTTTATAGAGAAATCGCTGTTTAATAATTCCTTTGAAAAGTTCTATTTTAGTAGCAAGTTCCTTGAAAACCATGAGTTTTTGTTCTACATCTTCAACATAAACTGACAGAATGTTTTTTGTGACTCCATCAATATTTTGTTCTACTTGGAAATCAGAATTCTCGTCTTTATCTAAAAGACCAGTTTCTCTGAGACGAGAACGCTTTTCCTCAATTTCATTTAATTTGTTGCGAAGTGTTTCCTCTGTTATATCCGAGGGTGCTTTGTTGTTGAAAATTCTCGCAGGAAACGTTCTTTCAAGAGACTGAGACAATGCACCGTATTCAGCTAGTTTTGCTTGAATCTCTTCTACGAGTTCCTGAGAATATATATTAACTGAGGGAATCATTAATGGATGTTTTGTGTCTACCGCTGCTTCAGGAATATTTGAGGGAGTTAACAAGCGCTGAGTTTCTATAAAACGAATATCAATCGAGCTTTTTAGTTCTGATAGCCACTTTGGTTCTTTATTAACTTTTCTTGAGATTAAATGTTTAGTCAAGTCAGTCAGGGCCTTGGCAAGATTTTGAAAGGCGATTGATTCCGAATTTTTAGTTTGTGTTTCTATACCACCTGATGACTGTAGTCTCTCCTCTGTGATATCCAAAGAAACATTTGTTTCTGCCAATGAATCTATTAATAGATTAGGTAAAAATATCTCTGCTTCTGCACCAGGCTTAGAAAAATAAAATGTCAAATCTTTATCTTTTTTATCTTCACTGGTATCAATAGATTTAGTTATTTGCAGATAACTGCCATCATCAAAGTCTATTCTAAATTCTTCAAATGGAATAGTCCGAATTTCTGAGTAACGTGAATTAAAGAATCCATTAATCAGCCTAAGTAATGCTGTTTTACCAAATCCATTCGGACTATGAATAATCGTGATTCTATCTTCCATATTGAGCGAAACCGGATGGTTGAACACTCCAAAAAGTTTAGTGACAAAAATTTTATTGATTCTCATTTTTCCCTCTAGTTATATCAAATCCGTTAGTATTGGAATTATTCATCTCTCTCTTCTCTTCCTCTGTGCTCTGAAGCGTTCTCTGCGTTTAAATCATTCCCATACCTAAAATTCTACCACAACCTCCTCTTTCCCTCCCAACAAACCCTGGGCCGCCTCTAACATACTCTCCGCAACATCTTTCAAATCTTCGCGACTTGCCAGATAAGTTTTCAAAGCTTCTAACGGTTCTATACTATTATTAGCATTCAATTCTGGCAACCGCGGCCTCGCTAGCTGACTGACTAATTCCGGTTGAATTGTGTAGCTGTGCGCTTCGCCCAAAAGTGCGTGTAATTCTGCGTTGTCGATTAAATCCAATTGTTCCGATCGCAATTGGTAAATTAATCTCACAACCGAGTCTTGTATCTCTTTCTTGCCAATAGCTTTAACTAACTCGGATTGCGGATTTTCCGATTCGGAAACATTGACTTTAATCGTCTGAAACACCCGCACTGGCAAAGTGCAAAATTCCCACTCTGCTTTTCCCCGTTCTAAATTAACTAACACAAAACCTTTATCTTCTTTCTCTTCACTAAAGTCAACTCGTTCGATACTTCCGGGATAAATTACGGGCGGATTGTTGGAAGCATTGAGGTTTTGGTGTTTGTGAACGTGGCCGAGAGCAACGTAATCAAAACAAGGGCGAGTTAGCATGGAAACGGGTATGTTAAAACCTTTACCAACTGCTAAAAAACGTTCGGCGCCCAGACTCGCTTTATCTGCCATTAAATGCGCTAAAAGTACGGTTGGTATGTCGGGGTTGAGACGGCGAATTTCGCCTTCCATTGCGATCGTCAGTTTTTCGGTTAATAATTGGTTAACATCGCCCATAGACAGGCTTTCAGTCTCGGAACGTGTCATTAAGGTCGATCGAGTCAACCAAGGCAATGTTACCACCTGTACGGGCCCGCTGCGGGTTTGAATCAGGTGAGTGTCCAGGCGATCGCCTACAATAAACTTAGGTATCCCCAAAGTCCGGTAAATTCCCAAACTCGCGCCGCCTTGTCCCTGAGAATGTTGATCGTGATTTCCTACTAGCAAAACAGTCGGAATTTGCGCCTCCACCAAGCGGCTGAATTGGCGGGCAAAAGCCTCTTTGACAAAGGGTGGAGGCGTCGAATCCGGGAAAGCATCGCCGCCAAATACGACTAAATCTACGGGTTCAGAAATTGCTCTATCCATACATTTACTCAGCGTCGCCGCGAAGTCTTCCAGCCGCGTATTTAAACCTGTTTCGGGATTAATCCGGCCGTGGGAAAAGCCGCTACCCATGTGAATGTCTGAAAGGTGTAAGATTTTAATCATTGTTTTTTTCTTGGTAACTTATCATTTCGGTTCGTAGTAACAAGTTCAGTATTGAGCGGTTTGTAATTAGGACTTTCGTCCTGATTTAGCTTGTGAATAAAAACTAAACTATTTACTACTACGAACTTGGTTTAAGATTCTTGGCCAGCTAGATACGAGACAAATTTACTACTAAAAATCTGGTTTCATACATCACAGTACCATGCCTGGTACTTTTTGATAAACTTGTGCGATCGGGCAGCGAAAATCTATACTCGTTAACTCTAACTCCTCTCCTTGTCGGTAAGTCTGAGAAACCCAATTTCCCTCAGCGTTGACGCGAAAACACTCGATTTTAATCTCAGATTGAGTGATGAGTACGTATTCTTGCAAACTCGGAGAAGTTTGGTAATCGGCAAATTTATCGCCTCTGTCGAAAGCTGCCGTTGAGGGCGACAATACTTCAACAACTAAAGATGGATATAAAATAAAATCTTCAGTAGTTAAGGTATCCCTTTCGTCGCAAGTCACCGCTACATCAGGATAGTAATAGCAATTTGCCTCTTCCAGTCTGACTTTTATATCTGATGGTAAAACGATGCAGTTGGTGTCATCAAGATGATTTCCCAGCCGCCTTACTAAGTTACTCGCAATAATGATATGGGGCTTTTTTGCCCCTGTCATTGCATAAACGTGTCCGCGTCTGTACTCATGTTTGATCGGGCTTACTCGCTCGCCTTCTAGGTACTCTTCTGGAGAAATGTAGAAATTGTTTTTGCTGATAACCATTGATTTTTACTCCGATGATTTTATCTGATACTATGTGTTTGAACTCACATATTCGGGGAAGGAAACGGCACTGCCGTTTCCCTACAAATTTAACAAAACTCCAGAAATCGTGCGTGCCATAATTTGCCACTTTCCGTCAAACCCTGCGATCGCACTTTAATTTTGACACTTTTGGGGTTAGCCTCGTAGAGTCGGGCAATTTCCTGCATTTCCTCCCCGCTAAACCCGGTTCCCACGGTTCCTACTGGGACTAATTTGCCATCAATTTCTTGCGCTACTTTGACGGCACTAAACGGCCGGCCAGCAACTTTTGTCGCCGTCAAACCCACAATAAATAAATCGTGTTCTTGACAGTATTTAGTTCTCACCATCGAATATTTTTTAACATCTTTTCCGCCGACATATTGGCAGTTGTGTAATACCCAAACTTCGCCTTCTTTATTTTCAGATTCCTGCTGATTTGCCAGGGCGAGTTTTTCGGCGGTGGTGCGAAATGTCGGTACAACTTCAAAGGCTGGGGATATATTTTCCAGAATTTCGCCAACTTCAACTCCCGCTGCAATTCGTTCGGATTCAGCCACGGTAGTTAAATCATTGCCTTTGAAAAACAAACTTTTAAAAATGGCATAAATTGCGCTGGGCTGGATTGTCGGAAAACCGCTTTCAATATTAACTGTAGCAGCTTGCGCCCCCGTGCGGTGTTCGCTGCCCGTACAGCTTTTGTAATACAGTTCGCCGTCTAAAATAAAGATGCCAATTTTAGTGGCTATGTCGATTAATGTGCGATCGATCTCAATCGATGCCTGTTGCCGCAGGTTAGTCGATCGCGATTGGTAGTATACTTTATCGGGCGTCGCGATGACAACTACTCGATTGCCGTCGCGCTTTGGCTGTCCCCAATAATCAGGATTTTCGATGTAATAAGAACGTTCACTGGGCGCGTCTACTGGCTGCATGGTGACAATCCTTCCCGGTTGCAAATGCGGTGGTAATTCGGGAACAATCGGATTGTAAACAGTCTCTATTGTGGCAGCGTTAGTTGATTTTGCAGCAGGAGCAAGATTGGTGCTAGATTTGTTTGGAGGATTCACGGCGATCGGCTTTTCTCCGGTTTCCAATTCAAACGCTCTTTTCCAAAAACCGATCGCCATTTCGGGGTATCCTTCCGACTCCGCGCACAGTGCAAAACCAATAACTTTTGCCGTACCAATTCCGCGCCCGTAATCAGCTAAATACTGCACTGCCCCTGCTTCTCCCATCAAGTGCAATCCTCGCGTCACGATGCGATTGTTCCAGCGTTCTCGAATGTCGGCGCTAATTTTTTTAGCTGCTTTTCGCTTGGCTTCTGCGTATTCGGTGCAGTCCATACTGCCTCCTTTATGTAGGGCTATTTATATACTATACTAAAGATTGATTTATTAGTCAAGGTTGAGTTTACAATTAGGTTATGTGAATAAATTTAACTCTTTCATTTGTGAACTAGATTTATTTTTTAACCGCAGAGGCGCAGAGGGCACAGAGGAAGAGAAGAAAGAGATAGTCAAGCGCGGTAATCTGTTGGCTGCCAATGCTAAGATAACTTCGATCGCGCATTGCGACCAATAAAGCCGTGAGTTGTGTCTTACTCGCGTTGGGTTCGCCAACTGGCGATCGCGCGTTTGAGAATTTAAGATCGAGTTTAATCTTACTGTTATGATGCGATTGATTTTGTACAGCAAACCCGGATGCCACTTGTGCGAAGGGTTACAAGAAAAACTCGAACAGATTGAAAGCCTGAAGTTTCAACTCGAAGTCAGAGATATTACCGAACGCGATGACTGGTTTCAAGCTTATCAGTACGAAGTTCCAGTTTTGTTTAAAGTGCAGCCCCAGCCAATAAATTCTGCTGGCGAGGCTGCATTCTCCCCTGAAGAAGTGTTACCCCGTCCTTCTCCCCGCTGTAGTGTCGCCCAATTGGAGCAAATGTTACAGAAATATTTGCAAATTGATCGGTCACAATAATACGATTCACCCAAAAACTCAGGTTTTAATCCTGACTTCGGGGTGCTCGGTGTGCAGCTTACTCTAGGCCGATAGATTTTACAGCGCGCATATAAAAACCCCTAGGGTTTGCACCGCGCACAGCAAAAACCTGTAGATAGTGGCTCAAACAATGTGTTCCGCCAGTCATATTCAAGACATCCAAGTGAGGAGTTTTTCAGATGAAATTGAGAGAATTATTAGCAGCAGTTCCCAGCATTTCCTTTGATGCCAAACATCCCGCCCTCGATGCCGAAGTCAAGGGTTTATCCACTAATTCCCACGCTTGTCAGGCGGGGGATTTGTTTTTGGGAATGCCGGGAACTCGGGTTGATGGGGGAGATTTTTGGCAAAGTGCGATCGAATCTGGTGCAGTTGCTGCCATAATTTCCACCCAAGCAGCCGAGAAGACACCTTCCGAAGACGGGGGTAGTTGCGTCATCGCAGCAGCGGATATGGCTCAAGTTTGCGGTCAAATAGCAACTGCTTTTTACGGCAATCCAGCTAGCAAATTAAAACTTGTCGGCGTTACCGGGACTAATGGCAAAACTACAACCACTCATTTAATCGAATTTTTGCTCAATGAAACGCAGTTGCCGACGGCAATTTTCGGTACGCTTTACACTCGCTGGCCGGGCTTCCAACAAACTGCACTTTACACCACACCTTTTGCAGTTGACCTACAAAAACAATTAGCAGAAGCTGTAGCAGCCGGATGCAAACATGGCGTGATGGAAGTCAGTTCCCACGCTTTAGCGCAGCAGCGAGTTTTGGGGTGTAGTTTTGAAGTTGCTGTGTTTACAAATTTGACTCAAGACCATCTCGATTATCACCGCGATATGGAAGATTATTTTGAGGCAAAATCGCTTTTATTTGGTTCTGATTACCTCAAGAAGCGCGCTATAATTAATATTGACGATCCCTACGGGCAGCGGATAGTTGAAACCCTCAAATCTGACCTTGTTTGGAGTTACAGCACAGTTCTGAAAACGGCAGATTTGTATGCTTTTGATTTGGAGTATCAGCCCAATGGAGTTAAGGGAATGCTGCACACTCCGAAGGGTGAAACAGCTTTTTCTTTGCCTTTAGTCGGTCAGTTCAATTTATCAAATATGTTGGCTGCTGTTGGTGCTGTTTTAGAATTGGGTTTAGATTTGTCCGCAATTGTGGAGAAATTATCTCAGTTTTCGGGAGTTCCGGGACGGATGGAACGGGTGCAAATTAGTCCCGACCAAGATATTAGCGTTATTGTGGATTACGCGCACACTCCAGACAGTTTGGAGAACTTGTTGAAGGCGTCGCGGCCGTTTATTCCGGGTCAGATGATTTGCGTGTTTGGCTGCGGTGGCGATCGCGATCGCACTAAGCGGCCGATCATGGGTAAAATCGTTGCACAATTAGCCGATTTAGCGGTTGTTACTTCCGACAATCCGCGCACTGAAAATCCCGATCGCATTTTGGAGGATGTTTTAGCAGGAATTCCCGCCACAGTAAAGCCGATCGTGATGTGCGATCGAGCCGCTGCAATTCGCACTGCTATTATGGATGCTAAACCGGGAGATGGCGTGCTGATTGCAGGGAAAGGACACGAAGATTATCAAATTTTGGGCACCGAAAAAGTCCATTTTGACGATCGAGAACAAGCGCGAGATGCCTTAAAAGCCAGAATGAATTCAGTTAAATGAATTCGGTTAACTGTTAACGGTTAACCGAATTCGGTTAACTGTTAACGGTTAGCTGTTCGCGGGCTGCGAAATTTGTTATATTTTTAAGTATTAATACGAAGCTAGAATCTGATTTGCACTAGATTATAATAGTAAAACAAAATATTTTAACAGCAAAATAATTATTGTTATGATAGAACTAACTGGCTATCAAATTCTCGCTCGAATTTATTCAGGCACTCGCACCCTAGTTTATCGCGGAACGCGCCTCTCGGACCAAAAACCGGTCGCCATCAAAGTCTTGCGAAACGAGTATCCCAGCTTCAGCGAACTCTTGCATTTTCGCAATCAATACACGATCGCCAAAAACCTAAATTTGCCCGGAATCATCCAAACCTACAGCTTGGAACCCTACCGCAACGGCTATGCGCTGATTGTGGAAGACTTCGGGGGAATTTCTCTGAAGGAATGGACGGGGAAAGGAAAAACCGTGCAATCTCTGGTTGATTTTTTCCAAATTGCGATCGACCTAAGCAATACATTAGATATACTTTACCGCCACCGCATCATTCACAAAGACATTAAACCCGCCAATATTTTAATAAATCCTGAGACTAAACAAGTCAAACTCATTGACTTTAGTATTGCATCTTTGCTGCCGCGAGAAACTCAAACACTGATGAGTCCCAACGTAATTGAAGGAACACTCAGCTATCTATCTCCCGAACAAACAGGAAGAATGAATCGCGGCCTTGACTACCGCACAGACTTTTATTCATTAGGTGTAACCTTTTATGAATTGCTGACAGGAAAATTGCCATTTCAATCTACAGATCCAATGGAATTGATCCACTGCCATATTGCCCAGCACCCACCATCTGTACGTGAAATTAATCCTGAAATACCCCTTGTTCTCTCGGAGATGGTCAGCAAATTAATGGCAAAAAATGCCGAATGTCGCTATCAGAGTGCATTAGGACTGAAAGCAGATTTAAAAACTTGTTGGCAACAACTCAATGAGACAGGTAAAATAGAGAGTTTTGCCATTGGGCGACGAGATTTTTGCGATCGCTTTATCATACCTGAAAAACTCTACGGTCGAGCAACCGAAGTTGCTGCATTATTAGCAGCATTCGATCGAGTAGCAAACCCCTCTAAATCTCGTTCTACAGAAGAGCCTGCAACCGAGAAGCAAGAGGTAAAAGAAGACCTCGCCTTGATTAATGAGGACTGGCGTGACTCGAACTTATCCCGCAGCGAAATGATGCTAGTAGCCGGATTTTCCGGCATTGGGAAAACCGCTGTAGTCAACGAAATTCACAAACCCATAGTTCGGCAACGCGGTTATTTTATCAAAGGCAAATACGACCAATTTCAACGTAACATTCCCTTTAGTGCTTTTGTGCAAGCCTTCCGAGATTTAATGGAGCAATTACTCTCAGAAAGCGACGCTCAGCTAGAACGATGGCAAAGGAAAATTATCAATGCTCTTGGCGAAAACGGTCAAGTTATTGTAGAAGTAATTCCCGAACTGGAACGAATTATTGGGAAACAACAGCCTGTCTCTGAACTTTCGGGAAGTGCCGCCGAAAATCGTTTCAATTTACTATTTCAAAAATTTATCTCTATTTTTGCCACAAAAGAACATCCCTTAGTGATTTTTTTGGATGATTTGCAATGGTCAGATTCAGCATCTCTGAAGCTTTTGCAAGTCTTGATGAGTGAAAAAGATAGTCAGAATTTGCTGGTAATTGGGGCATATCGAGATAACGAAGTATCTCCGGCTCATCCATTTATGTTGGCAGTAGCAGAGATGGAAAAATCCCAAGTAACGGTAAATACTATTACCTTGGAACCTCTGAGTAAAGCCGATATTAACGATCTGATAGCAGATACGCTCTCGTGCGAGATCCTTCTTGCTCAGCCATTAACCGAGTTAGTTTATCAAAAAACCAAAGGCAATCCATTTTTTGCCACGCAATTTCTCAGGGCGCTACAGGAAGATGGGCTGATTGTGTTTGATCCCACCCCCCTTACCGAGGGGGGAGAGGAAGCGGTAACATCCCCCCTTATCAGGGGAGAACACAGGGGGGTAACAGGGGGGTGGCAGTGCGATATCGCCAAAGTCAAAGCCCTAACTATCACAGATGATGTAGTGGAGTTTATGGCGGTGCAATTGCAGAAGTTGCCGCCAGAAACTCAGGATGTGCTGAAGTTGGCTGCGTGCATTGGAGCGCAGTTTGATTTGAATACATTGGCGGTAGTTAGCGAGAAGTCGCCGGAAGAAACTGCTGCGGATTTATGGAAATCCTTGCAAGAAGGATTCATCTTACCAACCAGTGAAATTTACAAGTTTTATATAGGAAAAGAAGAGCGGAGAACCAGCCCCGCATTGCCCACAACAGCCGCTCAATTACCTCACTACAAGTTTCTCCACGATCGGGTTCAGCAAGCTGCTTATTCATTAATTCCTGATGACCAAAAGCAAGCCACCCATCTCAAAATAGGACAGTTACTTCTGCCGAATTTCTCTGAAGTTGAAAGAGGAGAAGAAGTGTTCGATATTATTAATCATTTTATCATTGGCTCGGAGCTAATAACCCAGCAAGAAGAACGCACCAAGCTCGCTAAGATTAGCCTTTTTGCAGGGCAGAGAGCCAAACTATCAACGGCTTATGAATCGGCGACAAAGTATCTCGCTTTTGGTTTAAGTTTCCTACCCAGGAACAAATGGAAATCGGTCTATGAATTAACATTTACGATGTATTTAGAAAGCGTCGAGTCTGAATTTTTGGCAGGTAGTTTTGAGAAAGCAGAAAAGTTGATAAAAATTGCCTTTAGTTCTGCCAAGTTTAGTCTAGATCGAACCAAAATTATTGCTATTCAGCTCACTCATTATCAAAATAAGGCTTTGTATCAAAAGGCGATTCAGGTAGGAATAGAAGGGCTGAAACTGTTAGGCTTAGAACTAGCGATTATGCCAAGTGAAGCAGAGTTAGAAGGGATGGCTCTGGAAGTTAAAAAAACCTTAAATCAGCGCGCAGTTGCAGGACTAATCGACGCACAACTCATTGTCGATGAAGAACGCCAGATGCTGATCAAACTACTAATGAACATGGTGCCGCCAACTTACCTAATTAATCAGGAGTTGTTAGTGTTGGTTGTGTTACACATGACCAATCTCTGTTTGCAATACGGGAATACCAATGTGGCGGGTTTTGTTTATGTTTGGTATGGAACAATTCTCTGCCAACGCTTTCAAGACTATGAATTGGGCTATGAGTTTGGACTTTTAGGGTTAAAGGTGAATGAAAAATTTCATAACACCAGCCTGAATGGCAAAATTTATATGTCCTTCGGCAACTTTATCAACCATTGGCGCAAGCACGTCAGTTCCAATCTTGTTCTGCAACAAGCTGCTTATCAGGGGGCAATGGAGGTAGGGGATTTTTCTTGGTGTCATCACAGTGCTCTGTTCAGTTTCTGGCAGCAGGCGATCGTATCAAGCGATATTCACAGTTTGCTGGCTCGACATGAAAAGTACATCAGCTTTGCGGAACGAACGGAGATTACGACAGCCTTTGCCCTAATTCTTCAGTGCAAGCTCCTAGAGAATTTGCAAGGGCTAACGATAGGGAAGTATAGCCTTAGCTCTGAAACATTTGATGAAGAGTCGGCGCTAGCAACGTTCAATGAAATTGGCTATGGCTATGGCAGTAGCACTTACTATTTCGCTAAAGCCTTTTTGTTTTTCACCTATGGTGAGTATGCTAAAGCTTATGAAATGTTAGTAGCGGCGGCAGAGTTTTCTAATACACTTTTTGGACAGTTTCAACGTATTTTACATTGTTTTTATCAGTCCTTGAGTGTATTGCAACTTAATGGGAGAGGGCCGGAAAAACCACCAAAAGATTATCAAGAAGTTGTTCAGAAGAATCGCGAACAACTTCAAATTTGGGCAGAGAACTGTCCTGAAAACTGTTTGTCTAAATTTCTGCTTTTAGAGGCGGAGATGGCTCGTGTTGCTGAACAAAAATGGCAGGCTGCTGAGTTGTACGATCGCGCCATTCAACTCGCTAAAGAAAACCAATTCCTCAACGAAGAAGCCCTCGCCCACGAACTGGCCGCTAAATTCTACCTCGGTTGGGGGAAAGAAAAAGTCGCTGCAGGCTATATGCAGGAAGCCTACTATTGTTACGCCCGCTGGGGAGCAAAAGCCAAAACCGATGACCTAGAAAAACGTTATCCCGATCTGCTGCGCCCCATCTTACAACAGTCCGCCCAACCCCTCACTATTTTAGAAACCCTATCCACCCTCACCAATCCCACCTACTCAATTCATTCGAGCACCCACCACACTACCTCAAGCACCTCCATTAACCAGGCTCTAGATTTTTCGACTCTGCTGCAAATCTCCCAAATGATCTCCAGCACGATCGACCTGGATGAGTTGCTGCAAATTCTGAGTCAAACCATGCTACAAAACTCTGGAGCCGATCGCTGTGCACTGATGCTGTGCCAAGATCAACAATGGCAAGTGCGGGCGATAGCTACCTGGGAAAACATTAGCCTGCAAACGGAACCCCTAGAGAACAATCCCACCGTTCCCGTTAAATTAATCCAGTATGTCAAAAACACCCTAGCAGCAGTTGCCATCGATCACCTCAAAACTGATCTGCCTGTGATTGACGATTATTTAGAGCACCACCAACCAGAGAGTTTGCTGGGTTTGCCAATTCTAAATCAGGGGAATTTGGTCGGCATTTTGTATCTAGAAAATCGGATAACCAGTGGAGTGTTTAGTCGCGATCGCCTGCTAGTGCTGAATTTTCTCTCTAGTCAAGCGGCGATCGCTCTGGAGAATGCCCGTCTCTATCACCAAGTGCACCAGACCTTGAATGAACTTCAGCAAACTCAGATGCAAATGATCCAAAGTGAAAAGATGTCAGCATTAGGTAATCTAGTGGCGGGGGTTGCCCATGAAATCAATAACCCCGTTGGTTTCATTGCCGGGAACATTAATGAAGCTCATGCTGGAGTCCAAGACTTAATTGATTATTTGCGCCTCTATCAAGAAAAATTTCCGCCATCCGAAGCAGAATTGATTAAGAAAGCAGAGGCAATAGATTTAGATTATTTAGTAGAAGATTTACCCAAAATGTTGAGTTCCATGAAAATAGGATGCGAGCGCATCAAAAGCATCAGCACCTCCCTCCGCACTTTCTCTCGCGCCGATACGGCCCATAAAGTTGAGGCTAATATCCACGAAGGTCTCAATAGCACTTTGATGATTTTACGCCATCGCCTGAAAGCGAACGACAAGCATCCTGAAATTAAAGTCATTAAAGACTACGGCAATATTCCCAAAGTAAAATGTTATTTGGGACAATTAAACCAGGTATTTATGAATTTGTTAGCAAATGCGATCGATGCCTTAGAAGAATCGAATCAAGGACGAAGTTTTGCCGAAATTAAAGCCCATCCCAATCAGATAACTATTCGGACAAAAGTAGAAAGTGAAAAGGTAAAAATTTCCATCGCCGATAACGGAAAAGGAATGTCGGAAGAGGTGAAAAATCGTATCTTTGACCATCTATTTACCACTAAAGATGTGGGCAAAGGAACTGGGTTAGGACTAGCGATCGCGCGTCAAATTGTAGAAGAAAAACACGGCGGCAAACTGAGTTGTTTTTCTACACCGGGAGAAGGAACCGAGTTTGTTATTGAGATTTTAATTGACTAAAGATTAGTTGTCCGTTGTTAGTTGTCGGTTGTTGAGCGATATTATTAATCTCTCTCTCCTCTTCCTCTGCGTTCTCTGCGTCCTCTGTGGTTAAATCATTCCGATGCAACCGGAATTGATGTAACAACCGACAACTGACAACCAACTACGGACAACTGACTACTATTGCAGCGGCAAAAATACCGTCATCACCTCGCCCTTTTGGGGTCGCTGGCGAATTACCAACTTCCCGCCAGCAGCCCGAAATAAATTCTTAGTCACGCTCAAATTTAAACTCAAACTTCCCGTCTCCGGCTGCACCATCAACAAAGGCCCGATCGATCGCAAAGGAGCATTCGCCTTAGCTGCAAAAGTCGATGCGACATTACCTTCAGGTAAGTGTTCCGATTCCAACTGCAACTTTAACTGATCGCCCGCCAATGTCACCTCCACCTGAATGCGGCTCCCGGAAGGCAAAGTTCGAGTAAAATTCTCAATCAAATTAGTTAAAACCTGATCCAGCATCGTCGGATCGCTGACTACCGCAGGCAACTTTTTCGGCACAATAACTTCCAAAGTGTGGTTTCGCACAGCAGCCTGTTTTTGCCAGCGGGGAATGCTATTTTGTAACACTTCACCGAGGGACATTGCTGTTAGCTGCACGCCAGAATTTTTAGCTTGCGACATTTCCAATTCCACGGCGCGGAAAATTAAACCGAAGCGATCGATCTGAGTGGTACACTCAGCATCAATCATTTCCAAACGCTTGACCACCACCGGATCGAGTTTGGGACGTTTCAGCAACAATCGAGTCAGCGTGCGGATAGTAGCCAAAGGAGTGCGGACTTCGTGGGCGATCGCCTGTAGCAATTCCACCTCTTTAGTAGCCAGAGGAATTGGAGATTTGCAGTTGATATCTGTAGGCGATAACTTTTGATGTCTATGGTTCAAACCATCATCACTTCTTTCATCTTTTATCCTGCCTGCTTCATCTTTCCCAACCGGCAAATTATGCAACAGCAAGCGGCTGAACTGCATCACTGTTTGATAATTTGGCTCCACAGGCAAAAACTGCTGGAACAGCGCGTCTAATTTAGTAGAATTATTAGTTAGTTGGCTAACTGGTAAATTGAAGCTACCGTCAGAATTGGCAAGCAAACATTCGCTTTCAGTCACCCTGCGCCGCAAAACCTCCCAAGCTTTGGCGACTACTTGCGGATCGAAAGAAAATAGAAAAGCCGGAATTCCTGCAGAATTTTCACCCAAAACCATCACCAGGCTAAAACTAGCAGTTAAAACCAAACAAAACTGCTCGTTCGCTAGGGGATCGCCACTTGCCAAAGCCAAAGCCGGGGCCGCCGCAGGCACTGATGTTTGCACATCAGCCGCCGGCATTAAAGCTAAAGTTTGTCTAGCCCGAAAAGACCACAAAGCTGCATCGTTGTCGGGAATACTGGTAAAAATCCAATTGGCAAAGCCGTTGGCCAAAGCGGGGTGAGTCAAAACCGAAGACGGGCCCGACAACACCAATCCCTGACAGGAATTGGAGATTGTCGATCGACAATTTGCTCGATCGGCATCTGTTTTCTGTCCTGCTTTTTGCCGATCGAGCATTTGATTCAAAGCTGCGATCGCCCCGTACCATTCCTGTTCAGCTTTCAGCCGAGAAGCCCCACGGCTTGCAGGACACCGATGGCGGTTGTTTCCTCCCGCCAACTTAGCATCAAAGAGACTCAGGTCATTTTCTTGGCCTTCGGAGGCTAAAATTTCGCTTATTGTCGGTAAAAAGTAAGTATTCACTGTTATAAACCCACCTTCGGAGGCATGAAGGGTGAAGTATTTATGTATAGGAAAGTTCAGGAGTTAGGAGTCAAGCACCAGCACGATCGAAAAACCCCGCATAATTTCTTGCGCCTTCCTCCTAACTCACAGGATATCCACATTTGTTAACTAACGATATTGGCAGAACCGTACCAATAAGTCGCAATCTCCGCGCTTGGGGCGATATTTTGGACGATCGCCCTGACAAAAGTGCAAAATGAAGTAAGTTAAACACCGCGCTTTCCTTATGCCCACCTCGATCGCCGACTCGAAAAATCTGCTGTCAGACTTAATGGCACGCTACCGCAACCAAGTCGATTATCTGGCAATTCGACTGGAAGAAGCCGAAGGCACCGACATCCTGCTGCGGGGCGAAAAAATTGAAACCCTCAGCGAAGGAGTCTCAATTGGCGGCCAAGTCAGAGCTTGTCACAAAGGCGGCTGGGGCTTTGCCAGTTTTAACCGACTTTCCACCCTCGCCGAAAGAATCGAAGAAGCCATCGCCGCGGCAAAACTGATCGGCGAAGAAGAAACGATCCTGGCGCCTGTCACCCCAGTACAAGACATTTGCTTGCTGCCGCTGACAGGAACAGACCCCCGTCTGGTTCCCCTAATTGACAAAAAGCAATTGTGCGATCGCTACGCGGCCATTCTCCGCAGCATTGACCCGCGCATCGCCACAATCTCCGTGCGCTACGGCGACAGCACCCAGCGGATCATCCTCGCCACCTCCGAAGGCACCATGCTCGAACAAGGTTGGGCAGACATGGAAATGCGCTTTGCCGCCACAGCCCGCAGCGGGGAAACCGTACAAACTGGCCGCGAAACCACTGGTTCCCGTAAAGCCTACGAAGATTTAACCGATCTTGATGTTCAAGTTCGCAGCGCCGCCCAGCGAGCCGTAGATTCCCTAGCGTTACCCCCTGTCCAAGGCAACACTTACACCGTCGTCATCGACCCAATTTTGACCGGATTATTCGTCCACGAAGCCTTCGGACACCTTTCCGAAGCCGACATGGCCTACGAAAATCCCGACATTTTGGAAATTATGACCCTCGGCCGCCAGTTCGGCCCAGAAAACTTGCAAATTTTCGACGGTGCATCGCCAGAGGGACACCGGGGCAGCTATTTCTACGACGACGAAGGCACTCCCGCGACTACTACTCAGTTAATTAAAGACGGCGCTTTAGTCGGGCGACTGCACTCGCGGGAAACTGCGGGCAAGTTGGGAGAAACGCCTACTGGCAATGCTCGCTGTTTGAATTATCATTATCCGCCGATCGTCCGTATGACGAATACTTGGATCGAACGCGGTGACACGCCGGTGGCTGACTTATTTTCTGGGATCAAAGAAGGGGTTTATGCGCGCAATTGGCAAGGCGGCATGACTAACGGCGAAATGTTTACTTTCAGTGCCGGCGAAGCTTGGATGATCCGCGACGGAAAACTAGACAATCCGGTGCGGGATGTTACTCTTTCGGGTAATGTTTTCAGCACTTTAGCTGATATTGAGGCGATCGGCGACGATTTCTACTGGGATGAATCCGGCGGCTGTGGCAAGGCAGGACAAAGCGGTTTGCCCGTGGGCTGCGGCGGCCCCAGTTTGCGGATTCGCGATGTCGTTGTTGGTGGCGAAGCTGCGGAAGAAAATTAAAGCTGCAAAAGTTGAAAAAAAAAGGTAAAGCGCCAGATTCCTACTCGCGCTTTACCTTTCTTTATTTTTTGAGTGCAACATTTACCGCCCGTTGGTGGTGTCTGATATCTTGAGGACGCTTGGCCAAAAAACCGGAATAGCGAACAATTATGCTTTGAGTCGTCAAATACCGCTGAAAAATCGGTTTTTTTGCTACGCAGTACGTAAGTCCGCAATTAATGGCTCGAAATCTTCAATTTTTCTCTTTTTCTCCCAATTTTATATTCTCCCATTCTCCCCCTAATTCCCTGCAATTATCGCTTTTTTCGGCTTTATCTCCCGGTGCCTCGTCCTGGTGGCTTATTATCTGGCTCCTTATCGTAAAAGGTCTGAGAGTCGGCTATGGCGGTTAAAATTTCGGGAGCAGAGTTGTCTTGAGCAAAAAAGGTCGATCGAGTTTCTAAGCTTTGAGCATTAACTGCGGTACCACTCAGTAACAGGCTTGACATCAGGATGGAAGAGTAAACGCGCATCATAAAATTTTGGTGTTTGTATTTTCCCCTTCTTGATACGCAGTCTGTACTCTGCTATCAGGATAAAAAAAATAATTGTGGCGAAATCATCAATTAGTAAGTGAGGGCACCTGCAATTTTTTTGATTTTTTGTTAAAAGCGGGTGAAATCCATCATCTAGCTCGCTTGTTCGCGGGTAATTTATAGTTATCTGCTACTGGCGGGCAACCAGCAGAATTCAAGACCCTGTTCAAAAAAATAATGCTACTCTTCTATGCCCCTGTTCGCAACCCTGGTAGTTATAAATCATTTCCAAATCTAAAATCTAAAATCTAAAATCTAAAATGGTATCGCCTCTGGAATCCTCTGGAAACGGTCTTCCAACAAGGAAACAAAAACCGCCAATTGTAAAGTTTTACAACTTTTATGATTGACTTCATAATTTATTGAGCTGAAGCCGCAATCCGGGGATTAAAGACATAACAGGAGAGTAACCAAGCCCGCCATCAGCACCTTAGATATCAATATCTTGGTCAAGGAGATTCCTTAAAGCGGGCAGTGCCTAATTTTTTACATTAACTTCATAAATGATTGCTATTGTATTTTTAAATAAATTGTGAACTTTTTATTTTTTGTGATCTTTTCTGACTTTTCTGATCTTGCTTTGTGACAAGAGCGCTTACCCGCCACTCCGAAGGAGAAGTCGAAAGCGGTTGGGGAAAAAAGCTCCTTCACAAAATCCTGGATTCAATCTCAAATCTCACCTCTCAAATCGACTAACTGGCGCGCAGGAATTAAAAAAACCCGGTTTTAAAACCGCTATCGCGGAATCAATCTCAAATATCAAATCTCACAGCGACTGACTTGCACATCTACCTGCCGGAATAGCGAGTCGAGGGTTGACGAGTTGTCCAAAATAACATCAGCTTGTTGACACTTTTGAGCTAGCGGCAACTGGGCGTTAATGCGGGCATTAGCTCGATCGTAACTCAAGCCGTCTCGCTGCATTAGTCGTTCTGACTGCACTTCGGGTGAACAGTACACTACCCAAATTTCGGTACACAAGTCAGTCATGTTAGCTTCAAACAGCAGCGGCACTACCAAAACCAAAGTCAACGTGTCAGCCTTGGCACAGAAACCGGGTTTTTTTTCAACAATACTCGGTTCTAGCTTTTGATGATGGTGAAAAAAGCCGGTTTCTTGAGTCTTTGTACCTAAATCCTGTGTGCCTTGGGATACCAAACTCGATGCAGCAATGCAGCTTTGAGTTTCCTCAACTAATCGGCGGCGCACGTAAGGGTGAATCTGTTGTTCCAACCACTGTCGCTCGTCTGCGTTACAAAAAATAATACTTCCCAACTCTGGCCGATTTAAATTGCCGTCCGGGAGCAAAATACCCGCGCCGTATCGTTTTACAATAGAGTCAAGTATTGGCGAACCGGGGTTCACAGCTTCGCGGGCGTAAATATCGGCATCTAAAATTGGAAATCCACAGGCATCTGCCAGATAATTAGATATAGCGGTTTTACCGGTGGCGATGCCCCCAGTTAAACCAATTAGACGGACAATTCGATCGCTCATAATTTTCTCTGTTTAAACTTCCTGTGTTTCGACACTTACTGTCAGTCTTTGCTATGTTGGTGACACAATCAAATTTAGACTTAAATTTTAAGATTTGCGATCGAGAGTTCGCGTTAGGAAGTGTCAGTATTGGGGTGCGATCGACTCTTTTTTACCTAAAATCTCAATTTTAAACTCGAATGAAGGTCTAGACCGAGGCAAACTTATGAATGCTCAACGTGCTGTGCGGTCGATTCTGGCAGCAATTCCCCTTGCTGGATTTTTGATAGTAGATTTTTTCCCCAACCTGGTTTTCCTCAAAGAAAACAGCAGCGGATGGGTACTCGTGGCAATTTATCCCCAATCTCAAATTGCTGCGGCACAATCTATTACTCCAGCCCCAGACGGCACCGGAACCACTGTCACCGCCCCAGGTACAGTGTCGCCTCCTCGCTACGACATTAAAGGCGGCACTACATCCAGAGACGGTGCAAATTTGTTCCACAGTTTTACTCGGTTCAATCTGAATTCTGGCGAAACTGCCAATTTCATCTCCAACCCAAGCGTTAAAAATATCCTCGGCCGCGTTGTCGGGGGCGACGCTTCCTTAATTAACGGTCTAATTCAAGTTAGTGGCGGCAATTCTAATTTGTTGCTGATGAATCCCGCAGGCATCATCTTCGGAGCAAATGCGCGGCTCGATGTGTCCGGGTCTTTTTTGGCTACCACCGCTAGCGGTATCGGTTTTGACGACCGTTGGTTCAACGGTACTGGGGCAAACGACTACGCCGCCCTAGTCGGAACGCCGAATGCTTTTGCTTTTGGCGCACAGCCGGGGAGTATTGTCAATGCCGGTAACTTGGCTGTCGGCACGGGGCAAAATTTGACTTTGCTGGGCGGAACGGTGATCAGTACGGGCCCACTTTCAGCCACAGGCGGTCAAATTACTGTGGTGGCGGTTCGGGACAAAAATTTGGTGCGGTTGAGTCAAAACGGACTTTTGCTGAGTTTAGAAGTTTCTCCAGCAGCCGGAATGTCGGCTTCGGAAGCTCTCCCCTTCTCTCCGCTGACTTTACCTCGGCTGCTTTCGGGCCCCGGCGTGGCTAATGCTACGGGTATAACTACAAACGCTCAAGGTGAAGTCGTGCTCACAGGCGGCCAAACAGTGCCTGCAGGGGCTGGAACTGCGCTGGTAGCGGGTACTGCGGACGTGTCTGCCAGGGGGGGCGTCGGAGGAAGCGTCAACGTGTTGGGTGACAAGGTAGGTCTATTGGGAGCGAAGATTGAGGCTTCGGGGCCCGACGGCGGCGGAACGGTGCGGATCGGGGGAGATTACCGAGGCGAGCGAACTGTGCCGAATGCCAGGATGACTTACGTGGATGCCAAAAGTTCGATCGCAGCCAACGCAACTGAATCAGGCAACGGCGGCCGAGTTTTTGTCTGGGCTGACAACACAACAGCATTTTTGGGCAGCATCAGCGCAAATGGCGTTTCTGCAACGGCAACCGCAGGTGTTGGCGGGTTTGTGGAAGTGTCGGGCAAGCAAAGATTGATTTTTAACGGTACTGTTGATACTTCAGGGACAAACGGTTTGGGGACTTTGCTGTTAGATCCAGAAAATATTTTAATTACAGATTCCCCAGAAGGTACGGGCGATGCGGAAATAATTGCTAACAATAATATTTTGGCAACAGGAACGCCACCAGAACAGCCAAACAATTCTGAGCCTTCGCTGACTATTTCGGCTAGAGCTTTGGAAAGTATGTCGGCGACTGCAAATGTGGTTGTCGAAGCGCTCAATGATATCACAATTGCTGATTTGGCGGACAATCAGTTGAGCTTTCAATCAACTACTGGTTCGGTAACATTTAGAGCCGATGCCGATCGCAATGGTGCGGGTGCTTTTTCGATGAATGCGGCCGATACAATTAGCACGGCTGGCGGTGCGATCACCATTTCGGGAAGTCAAATTACTGCGGGCAATTTGTCGAGTAACGGCGGAAATATTAGTTTGATTAGTCCGGGGGCGACCGTTGCCAACAATATTTCTTCATCCAATCTCAGCACCGCCAAGAGCGGGAATATTGTGCTCGACGGTCTGAATGTAACGGCGCAAAAACTGGATGCCAGCGGGCGGGAAGCGACGGGAAATGTCACTGTGACGGCTCGGAATGTTCTGGGAGTGAGCTCGATCGCAGGGGGTTCGGGAAACATTACTTTGACTGGTGATGAAATTAATTTTAAAGGTGACAAAAATTCAGTCAGCGGTACTGGGTTTTTGGTACTGCAACCTTGGAGTCCCGGTCAAAATATTGCGATCGGCGGTTCTGGAGATGTCGGCACTAATATTTATTTGAATCTGACAGCAAACGACCTCGGAAGTTTGGAAAATGGGTTTGCTGGAATTACGATCGGGCGCAGCAACGGTATCGGTTCAATTCTGATTGCCAACGATTTCACATTTTATGATCCGCTTATTATTCAATCGCCAGCGGGTTTGGGAACAATCACTACCACAAATTCTTTGACAGGGGCCGACAATGCCTCAATTACTCTCAAAGCTGACGGCAATATCCGTACCGGAAATATCACTACCAACAATCAGGAAATTCGCATCGTCAGCACCGCAGGCAATGTCACAACCGGTCAGTTACTTACTGGAACTGCCCGCACTATCAACACTTCTGTCAATCCTTCCGAAGATATAGGCAATTCGGCGGGAGATGTGAGTGTTACTGCACAGGGTACGGTGACTGCCGGGGCGATCGACACAAGGGGCGATCGCGCTGGGAAGGTGACGCTGACGGGGCGCAATGGAGTTACTGCCGGGGCGATCGAAGCTGGTGGCTCGAAAACACCGGGAGATATTACCCTGACGGGCAACAAAATTGACTTGACGGGTGAGAACAATTCGATCGCCAGCAACGGCAATCTGGTGCTGCAACCAGCAGATCCCAGTCAAAATATTATAATTCAAGGTTCGGGCGATACAGAAGCTCTGAACTTGACTGCTGCTGAATTGAACACTTTTCAGAATGGGTTTGCTTCGATCACGATCGGGCGCCCTGACGGTAGCGGTGCGATATCGATTGGTTCTCCAGCGCCGAATTCAACGCCGAATTCAACGCCTCTGGCGTTGACCTTTCAAGATCCGACGACGATTCAATCGCCATCGGGCAGCGGCGCGATCGTGGGAACGGGTGCGATCGTCGGCACTGATAACGCCACAATCTCTCTAATGGGCGGTACTGTAGCCGTCGGAGACGTTACCTCGATTGCGGGGATTAACATCACTAGCAGTCAAGGCAAGTTGACTGCTGGTACGGTTTCATCTCGCTCAAATTCCGGGGTGGCGGGCCCTATCAATATTCGCAGCGCTGGTGCGGTAGAAACCGGCAACATCGATGCTTTTGGTGCCAGAAGCGGGGGAGATATTTCGATTGCGGCGCCGGGCCGGATCGTTACAGGGGTGATCAACTCGAGTTCGCAATCGGGAAGTGCCGGTTCGAGCCAAATTATCGGGCAGAAAGATGTTGAAGTTGTTTCGATCAAAGCTCGTGGCAATACGGGCGGCGATGTGGCAATCGAGGCTGGGGGAGCGTTTCGGGCTGCGGGAACAGGAACTGCTGCTGAACGCGCCCAGGTCAGCATTTCTACAGACGGGCTGGCTCAATCGGGTTCACAGACGCTGCTGCAAAGCACTTGCTCGTCGGGAACCTGCACGGCGGCGACTGTTGGGACGGGAAACTTGAAGTCGAACACTGCCACTTCCTCAACTGCGATCGGGCCGCTGGCGATCGTGCCGAGTCCGGCACCAAATACCAGCGTGGAACTGCAAACTACAGACAATTCTCAACAAATTGTGACTCAGGTGAGTCTCGGCGCCGCAGCGTCGGAGCCAAAGACCAGTAACGCAAATGTCTCGCCAGAACCTGCTGCTGCGTCTGTTGAGGCGGGGTCAAAGGAGACTGCGGCAGGCCCGGTACTGCTGTCGCCGTTGGTGTTAAAAGACAATTTGGGTACGCCTGCGGCGACAGAAAACGCCAGCGTGGCAACAACTCCACAGAAGCCGGCGAGTGCGGTGACAGCAGAAAGTATCGGGAATGTGAGGGTTCCTGAGATTTCTCGATCGAACTCGATCGCGCAAATAAATCCGATCGACGCAGTGCAGCAAAGGGATAGAACTCAGGGCCGGGAATTTGAACGTTACTTTGGAGGCACTGTCACTGAAAAGTCAGTCACGCAGCAAAGTATTCGAGATACTCTCAGCAGCGTCAATCAGTTGACTGGGGTTAAACCCGCTATCCTTTACGTGTGGGCGAAAGAAAAACATTTAGAACTTGTGTTGTTATTGCCAGACGGCAAAAATGTTTTTAAAAGCGTGCCTGCAAGCCGCGAGACAGTCCTGCAAGTTGCTAAAAAATTCACTAATGCTATCAGAAGTCCCAGGAGATTGAATGCTGTTGATTACAAGGAACCTGCCGAGGAACTTTACCAGTGGTTAATTGCACCTCTGCAACCGGAATTGGAGGCTAACAAGATTGACACTTTAGTGTTTTCTATGGATGTCGGTTTGCGAACTTTGCCTTTGGCTGCTCTTTACGACGGCAAGCAGTTTTTGGTAGAAAAGTACAGTTTGGGGCTGATTCCGAGTTTGAGTTTAACTGATACTCGCTATGCCGATGTTAAGGGTTCTGAAGTGTTAGCGATGGGTGCGTCGAATTTTCCTGCCAAATACGATCAAAATCCGTTGCCTGCGGTGCCGTTGGAAATATCGACAATTGTGGGCAAGATTTGGCCTGGTTCGTCTTTTCTCAATGAAGCTTTTACTTTGGCAAATTTGAAGCAGAAGCGCAATCAACCGCAATACAAAATTATTCATTTAGCTACTCACGGCGATTTTCAGCCTGGGGGGGCCCAAAATTCTTACATTCAGTTTTGGGATACTAAGTTGCGGTTGAATCAGTTGGAGCAGTTGAAGTTATCTAACCCGCAGGTGGAGTTGTTGGTTTTGAGTGCGTGTACTACGGCGGTGGGGGACGAACAAGCTGAGTTGGGGTTTGCAGGGTTGGCGGTGCACGCGGGGGTAAAATCGGCTTTGGCGAGTTTGTGGTATGTCAGCGATGTCGCGACTTTGGGGCTGATGACTGAGTTTTACCAGGAGTTGCGTACAGCGCCGATTAAGGCTGAGGCTTTGCGGCAAGCGCAGTTGGCGATGTTGCGGGGTGAAGTGCGGTTGCAAGATGGTTATTTGGTGCGATCGGGCAACAATCAAGCTCTGCCTTTGCCGTCGGAGTTGGCCGCCAGGGGCGATCGAAAGTTGTCGCATCCTTATTATTGGGCTGCTTTTACCATGATTGGTTCGCCGTGGTAATTCTGAAGGAAGAGGGTGCGATCGCCCACAAAACCGGGAGAGAAGAAGTCGCAAAACTCGGAGGATCAGAATACCTAAAAAAGTGCGGTAATATCATTTCCGGTTACACCGGAATGATGTTGACTGTTGACTGTTGACTGTTGACTGTTGACTGTTGACTGTTGACTGTTGACGCCGTGAACAGTCAACAGTCAACAGTGAACTCGAATTTACTATTCCAATGCTAACGGATTTGATATCATTGGCCGCCACGCTTTCTCCGTTTTTGTCTAGCATTTTTAACAAAATTTCCTAATGCTCTAATGATGGCTTAGAGGTAATAGAGCCAATCTTTTGGGAGTAGAGACAAAAACGATTGGTTTCTCACGCACGGCTGATTTTGGAAATCAACTGCCTCTCACCACGTTGTCTAATTATATTAGTTCGCCATCATCTAGACGATAAACATGAACACAGTTGCGACCTTTGCCTTTGGCAGCATAACAAGCTGCATCAGCCGCCCCCATAACCTCCATCAAATCTTGGCTGTCTTGGTTAATGGCAACAACTCCAATACTGACCCCAATGATAAAGGTTTTGCTATCCCAAATAAACCGAAACTGATGCACTAGATCTTTGAGGTTTTCCGCAATCTGAGCTGCTTTAGAGAGGGGACATTTAGTAAGCAAAAGACCAAATTCATCACCTCCCAAGCGAGCCAGTGTGTCATGAGCGCGGACTCCCTTTTGTAAAAGTGTAGTGATTTGGCGCAGTAGCTCATCGCCAGCAATATGACCAGCGGTATCGTTAACGACTTTGAACTTATCTAAATCTAAATAACAGAGAGCGTGCTGCTGATTGCTATCTTGAACAGAGGCGATCGCCTCCATTCGTCGCTGCTCAAATCCTCGACGGTTGATTAAACCCGTCAGAGCATCGTGACTAGCTTCCCAAGAGAGTTGACGAGCAAAATTGCGCGATTCGGTAACATCATGAAAGACGATGACTGCCCCGATAATTTGACCTTGGCAGTCTCGAATCGGTGCTGCTGAGTTGTCAATGGCATACTCCGTCCCATCGCGCGCAATCAGTATAGTATGGTTAGCTAAGCCCACAATTCGCTTCTCCAACAGAGCCTTGTTGATCGGATTCTGTACTGGCTTTCGTGTTACTTCATTGACAATTTCAAAGACTGTAGACAGGGGGAGTCCCTTAGCCTCATGAGCCTTCCAGCCTGTCAGTTGCTCAGCGATAGGATTGAAAAATCGCACATTACCTTGAGCATTGGTAGTAATAACTGCATCACCAATCGATTGGAGAGTCACTTGAGCGAGTTCTTTTTCGGCAAAAAGGGATGCTTCGAGACGTTGGCGTTCTTCCATTTCTCTCAAGAGACGTAAATTCTGCTCTTGGAGGCTTTGTTGCAACCGTCGGATAGTTAGGTGAGTTTCGACACGAGCTAATACTTCTTCAATTTGAAATGGCTTAGCAATATAATCTACGCCACCAACAGCCAGCCCCTGAACCTTATTGAAAGTTTCATTGAGAACACTCAAAAAAATTATCGGAATGCTTGTGGTTTGCTCGTTAGATTTTAATTGTTTACAAACTTCATAGCCATCCAAATCGGGCAATTTAATGTCGAGTAAAATTAGTTCCGTCCATGGCGATTGGGCGGCTCGGATCGCCATTTCACCTGTTGTGGCACAGCGAACTTTATAACCATGTCTCCTCAAACTACGGCTCAGAAGACGCAGGTTGTCAGGCAGATCGTCAACAATTAAAATATTGCCGCGGTAGTTGGTAGCTGGATCGCTCACTCTATCGCTAGTTCTATCGAGAATCCTACTCCTTTCCATAGTTTCTTGCCAGAGGACTACAAGCCTATGAATAAGAGTATAGTTGAATTATTAGGTTATAAACTCACTTTACGCAGAAAGAAATCCTGCGATCGCAGAGTTCGAGGACTGGCACGCTGCCACAGCCCCTACAAAATCTGACTTGTTGAGGTAGGGATAATCCCCCCGTGGTTGCCCTTCTTCGTTTGGGGTAAAATTAGGAGAACATTTTTTCAACCCAAGCAGCCGATTTATAAACAAGCACATTTCTTAAAGGGCAAGTCTACTCGTCATTGCGATCGGATGTCTCGTGCTGCTGGGTTCGCAAGTTGACATCTCCCTACTCAAAAGTGGTTTTCCCGGTAAGACTTCGACCATGAAGCGGGCAATGGCAGAACTCAATCGCTAAGCACTTCAGCACTCATGAATAATGCAGGTTAGATATGATTACACAATTTTTTGAAAGTGGAGGATTCATTCCTCATGGTCACTGCTATCTCTGGCAAACAAACTTAGTAGGATTACATATTTTATCCGATGGTTTAATTGCTTTAGCTTACTACTCCATCCCCATCATGCTAATCTACTTTGTGCGACAGCGCCAAGATACTCCATTTCAGAAAGTATTTATTCTGTTTGGCGCCTTCATAATTGCCTGTGGTACAACTCATATTATGGAAATTTGGACGCTTTGGTTTCCTACTTATTGGCTTTCGGGAGGACTTAAAGCTATTACTGCTCTGATTTCTATATATACTGCATCTGAGCTAGTGTTTTTAATTCCATCAGCCTTAGCTTTACCTAGTCCAGCTCAACTTATTGTGGCAAATCAAGCCTTAGAGAAGGAGATCAATGAGCGCAAGCGGGCTAAAAACGAACGCAAACAAATTGAGGTGGCTTTACGAAACAGTGAAGAGCAGTTTCGCAATGCGTTTGAAAATGCCTCTATCGGGATGGCGATCGTTTCACTTGATGGGCACTGGATTAAAGTCAATCCTGCCTTATGTCAGATTCTTGGCTACTCCTCAGAAGAGTTGTTAGCGTTAACTTTCCAAGACATTACCCATCCTGACGATTTAGACCTGGATCTTAGTTATGCACATCAACTATTAGCAGGAACAATTTCAACTTACCAAATGGAAAAACGGTATTTCCATAAACAAGGACATATGGTTTGGATTCTTCTTGATGGCTCGCTCGTACAAGATGAACAGGGCAATCCACTGCATTTTATTGCTCAGATCCAAGACATTACCGCTCGCAAAAAAGCTCAAAAGACGCTAGAGCTTCAGAGTGTTGTTATGAATAACATGGCAGGTGGAGTGTGTTTAATTAAAGCCTCAGATCTCAGAATCGTCTACACCAATCCCAAATTTGACGCTATGTTTGGCTACACAGATGGCGAACTCGCAGGTCAATCGGTTGTTGTCTTGAATTATATCGATACAGAGGTTACACCAGACGCAAGCGTTGTAGATCTTGTCACTCAACTTGAGCAGAAAGGAGAAGCACAATATGAAGTATACAATAAGAAAAAAGATGGAAGACTTTTTTGGTGCAGGGCTCATACGTCTAGGTTTGAACACCCTGAATACGGAACTGTATATGTTTCCGTTCAGGAGGACGCAACAGAGCTAAAACTGGCTGAGCAAGCTTTGCAGGCTACCACAAATCGCCTCAACTTTCTCCTGAACTACAGCCCCGTTGTTATTTTTAGCTGTAAACCTGGTGGCGATTATGGAGCAACGTTCATCAGCGAAAATGTCAAAGATGTATTGGGCTATGAAAGCATTGCGTTTTTAGAAGATTCTGAATTTTGGGTGAATAACTTACACCCAGATGATTTAGAACGAGTAGTTAATGGCTTAGCCCATCTATTCGTCAATGATTTTTATTTCCATGAATACCGTCTTCGTCGCTCAGATGGGGTGTATCGCTGGATACTCGGTCAACTCAGACTAATTCGAGATCGTGCAGGTAGACCAGTGGAAATCTTGGGATATTTAATTGATATTAGCGATCGCAAACAAGCCGAGTTGGAACTTCAGCAAGCTAAAGAAGCAGCAGAAACAGCAAACCGAGCCAAAAGTATGTTCCTGTCCAATATGAGCCACGAACTCCGTACTCCTCTCAATGCTATTTTGGGATTTACGCAATTGATGAGTTACGATCCTGTTCTGACTCCCGAAATCCAACAAGATCTGGCGATCGTCAATCGTAGCGGCGAACATTTATTGGAATTGATTAACGACATTTTAGATTTATCCAAAATTGAGAGCGGACAGATGACACTCTCTCTTTCTGACTTTGACCTAAAATTTTTGCTGATTTCTATTGAAGAAATGTTGCGAATCAAAGCCCAATCGAAAGGATTGAAACTAATTGTCGAGCGAGACCCTAATCTTCCAGAATTTGTGCATAGCGATGAGAAAAAACTGTATCAAGTATTAGTCAATTTGCTCGGTAATGCGATTAAGTTTACTAAAAAAGGAAGCGTCACCTTACGAGTAAGATCAGAACAGATCGACCAAACTTCCTGTCACCTATGTTTTGAAATTGAGGATACTGGAGTGGGAATTGCTCCAACAGAAATAGACAGCTTATTTAAGGCGTTCGTGCAAGCGGAAGCTGGGAATAAATTAAATCAAGGTACTGGTCTAGGTCTAGCTATCAGCCAAAGATTTGTCAAACTCATGGGTAGTCAGATTCGGGTTCAAAGCACATTGAATCATGGGACAATTTTTTACTTTGAACTAGGGGTAAAGTTACCTCAATCAGTCTGCCTTGGTTCAGAATTGCTTAAACAGAGAGTGATTGGTATAGCTCCAGGACAACCAACATACCGCATCCTTGTGGTTGAAGATGTAGAAGAAAATCGCCGCTTATTGGTCAAACTCCTTACCTCAGTCGGTTTTGAGGTGCGCCAAGCAACACAGGGAGTTGAAGCACTATCCCTGTGGGAAAGTTGGTCCCCACACCTGATTTGGATGGATCTACGAATGCCGATCATGGATGGCTACACAGCCACTAAACGCATTAGAGAACATTCTCAGGGACAAGAGACTGTCATTATTGCTTTAACTGCCAGTGCTTTTGAAGAAGAGCGAGAGAAAGCTCTTATGGCTGGTTGTGACGACTTTATGAGCAAGCCTTTTCAGGAAAGGCTCGTCTTTGACAAACTCGCTCAACACTTGGGAGTAGAGTACATCTACACAGTTGTAGGAAAAGAGGCCCAACAACTATTTGTTGATTCTGTATCTCCCGAAGATTTAGCCGTGATGTCCTCTCAGTGGTTAGAAGAAATGTATCAAGCTGCCTACTATGTTGATCCTGAAGTCATGAACGAGCTAATCAAACAAATTCCCGCATCTAAATCAATTCTTTCCAGTTCGCTAATTGATTCTGTCAATAACTTTAACTATGACCAAATTATGGACTTAATTCGACCTCTGCTCCCGAATCCAGTTTAGTTATCGAGTTTAAGGACAAAGAAGCTAGAGCGATCTAAGGGGTGGCTAGGGAGCATCTCACTGAAAGCAGCCCAGCTAGAAATTGGAGTTTTGAGGCTCTCTTGCTGCGAGCAAAGAGTCAGAAGGAATGAGTCAGAAGAAGTGTTTTTACAAATATGAGATGCTCCCCTCCCGATCCAACTCGCTCTGACTTGCATTCCTCACGACGAAATGGTAACGGTTATTTTATTAAAGATGATATAATAATAAGTCAAAATTTAATTCTACTAATTCCAAATTTTTTGCAAATTGAGAACAAATCCCGGCAAAACATTTTCGCCAGAAAGAGTGAGAGGAGATTGTAAAACTTCCACATCTTGACCGGAGCGATAAATTTCAACTTCCCGTTTTTTGCGGTTAATCAGCCAACCCAAACGGCAGCCATTTTCCAGATATTCTTGCATTTTTTCCTGAGTCTTTTTTAGGCTGTCGCTGGGTGAGACTAATTCAATGACAAAATCGGGACAAAGCGGGATGAATTTTTCTCTTTGTTCGGGCGTCAAAGCTTCCCAGCGCGATTTTTCTACCCAGGAGACATCAGGAGATCGATCGGCTTTATTGGGCAGAGTAAAACCTGTGGAGGAATCAAACACTTCTCCGAGTTCAGTTCGATCGTTCCACGTCCAGATTTGAGCATTCGCTGTTGAGTTGCTTTTTCCCGTTTCTCCTCCGGTTGGGGGCATGACAATTAATTCTCCGTTGGCGTTGCGTTCTAGTTTCAAGTCCGGGTTTTCTTCGCACAGTTGATAAAACTGTTCTGAAGTTAGTTTTATAATGGAATTGAGGTTTAAGGTGATAGCAGTCATTGTTATTTACCTGCTGTTTTTATGAACGACATTAAGAATTAAAAATGAGTAATCCCATTTTTAATTCTTAATTATTAACTTCTCATTCTACTGCAATTGCTTGATTCTGCTGAGCGCGTCTTGATAGGCGCTGGTTCTTCCGCCTTGCTTGTAAAGTTCTGCTGCTTTTTGAAAGTCGGCCATTGCTCGCGGTTTGTTGTTGTTTTCCAGGTAAGCTAAAGCTCGGTTGTAGTAGGCGTCGGCAAAACCGGGATTGGCTGCGATCGCATCATTGTATGCTTGAATAGCGCTGGGCGCGCGGGTTGTCTCGATGCTGGCGAGAAGAGTGCGGGCATTGCCGATGTTGAAATGCAATTCTGGAGTGTAGTTGGGCTTGAATTTGAGTGCTTGGGTGAAATCATCGATCGCGTCCGAAGGATTGTCTTGATCTAACCGCGAAAGTCCTCGAAAATAATAAGCTTGGGCGTCTTGCGGATTGGCGGTGGATACGGGGCCTTGAGTTGCGGGAGTGTTGTCTACTTTCAACTCGGATTTGTTTATTCCCGCCGCCACCAGCTTCGCGATAAATGTATTAATTGGAACTGCTGCATTAAATCCGGTTTTAATCGGGGCGACTTCGCCGGAACTCGTTTGCGCGAAACCGAATTCCCCTTGTCCGTGTAAACCGATGACTCGGCCTTCGGAGTCAAAAACTGGGCCGCCACTCATTCCACTCCAAGTTACGGCCTGGTACCGCAAAGTGTAACCTTCCGGGCGGTTCCCCGGGCGGCTGGTAACGAGTCCGGGAGAGAGTTCAGGTTCTCGTTCAGCGCCGAAAAGTCCGCCCGTAGCGGGATAGCCGTAAACGAAGATTTGAGTGCCGATGACGGCTTGATCGGAATCGGCGATCGTCGCGACTGGATATTCTTCGGGACTTTCAAATTTGACTACGGCTAAATCCGGGTCAGTTTCGGCGGTTTGTAAACGGGTGACGGAGGTTGCTTGATAGTTTTTGCCTTTAGACGTGCGAACGGTGTATTTCACGTCTGCTTTCTCTACAACGTGGTTGACTGTTAAAACTGTGTAAGTTTTGCCTGTTTTGGCAATAATTACCCCAGAACCGTCTCCGAGGGAACTGTTAATTTGTACAGTCAGCGGCCCAGCAATGCTGGCGACTTCTTGGGGGGTTTTGGCGATCGCGGGCTGGCTGATGACTATGGTTAAGGCTGCGGTAGTTCCTGCTAGCAGGGTGGCTAAGGTGTCGTAACGAGAAAAATTTATATTCATGGCTATTGCTAATTAGTAGTTGGGTAGCGGGATTTGGCGGAGGAAGGGCGATCGGCGGTTGGTGCTTTTTTCTGTTTAGTTTTATTACTGATTTGACGCAAAGGATCTCGGCTTTCTTCTTTATTGATAATTTTACTCGCTTTTTTGTTCCGCGATTCGCTATTTCCATGTAGCGTGAGTACGCCGCACCTTACTTAACCTCAATGAATGCGGCCCAACTTACTTATTAAAACTCAATAATACATGACTCGAACTCGGTGGTTAGTTCTTCCTTAGTTATGGTTCCCCGTGCGACTCGCATGACTAAATCCTATGCTCGATCGTCGGTCAAATTCAGAGTGCAACCATTCAAACGCAAAAAGGTATCTGTCACTGCAAAAGCCGTTCGTTTATTGCCGTCAATAAAGGGATGATTCATCGCTATGTGATAGAGATAGGCGGCAGCTTGTTCGCTAATCGTTGGATGCAAAAAATCCCCGCCAAAAGGTGCTTGCGGTTGAGCCAAAGCCGACTCCAACAAGCCTTCATCTCTAACGCCGGGAGTGCCACAAAATCTCTCTATCTGTCTGGCGTGGATACTTAAAACCATACTTTTGCTGACAAAATTAGGAGTTGGCAAGGCGACGGTAAACCTCCTTTCTTTCGCGTTCTGAATCTAGATATGCCTGCCATGCTTTGGCTTCGAGTTTTTGTTTTTCTTCTTCAGTCTTTAAGGAACGGACAAATTCAAGCACTTTCAGCAGCACGGGTTCTGGTACTTGGTCTAGTTCTTGAAGAAGTTGGTCTTTTGCGGTCATATTTCCTCCTAGTTATTTTACAACTATTTTATCCTAATTCATAAAAGTTTTGCAACCGAGAGATTGTACGCGATCGTCTGTAGGGAGACGGCACTGCCGTGTGTCCTTACTTACTTTTTTAAATTGGTATTACAACCATTTTACCAGCTACAGATTAGATAATTAACGGCTGCCCGCTCGCACTTATGAACTTTGATATTCTGCAACCCATTGGACGATCGCCTCAGTCAGTCCATCTAAGGTATATTCTTTGGCTTCCACATCTAACTTACCCAATAAATTTTGGCAGCTTTTGGAAGTTTCCGGCCCGATGGATGCGATGCAAACGCTTTCTAACCAATCCTGAGACAGGGACAATTCTGGGCTGTTTTCTAGGAGGTGACAAAAGTTACGCACAGTTTTGGAACTGGCAAAGGTTATGATATTTACGGCTTGATTTTGGAGTGCGGATAAGGCGATCGGATCGATTGTTTCGGGACAGCAAGATTGGTAAGCTGGCACTTCTATTACTTGCGCTCCTTTGGCGGTGAATTCTTTAACTAAAACTTCTCTGCCGCCGCTTTCTACTCTGGGAAATAGGATTTTGCAGTTTTGCAAGTTATCGGGGAAGTTCTCGACTAGAGAATCGGCGACAAAGTTGGGGGGAATAAAGTCTGGTTGTAGAGAGTGCGATCGCAAACTTTCTGCTGTTTTTTTCCCGACAACTGCGATTTTAATACCAAACAAGCTGCGGGCGTCTTTGCCTTTTGCTTGTAATCGTTGAAAAAAGCAGTCTACAGCGTTGTGGGAAGTGAGAATTAACCAGTGAAAGCTTGACAATTGTGCGATCGCACTGTCTAATGGTTCCCAAGTGGATGGCGGCCCAATTACCAAGGCGGGCATTTCGATAACGCGAGCTCCTTGTTGCTGGAGTCGATCGCTAAATTCAGCAGACTGAGAAACCGATCGCGTGACTAAAATGGTTTTTCCTGCTAGCGGCAATTTGCTGTTATTAGTGGTGACAGGTGTATCGATCATATTTGTGCTTTCTGGCTGGATTAAATATTCGCGCAATCTAACTACTTCCCCAATTACCATCACGCAAGGCGATAGAGATTGACCTGCTGTTTGCTGTACAATGTTGGAGAGAGTGCCCAGCCAAATTTGCTGTTCGGGGCGGCCACAATCTCGGATAATGGCGATCGGAGTGTCGGTAGATCGTCCGTGCTTTTGCAATTGCCAAATTATCTCGCTTAAATTGCGCCCTCCCATCAATATTACCAAAGTTTCTATCTGCACTAATGCTTCCCATTCCAAAGCATCCGGTTCATGGGCGCTCATCACTGCAAAACAGCGGCTCATAACCGGATCTGTGAGGGTAATTCCTGCTAGTAAAGGTGCGGCTAATGCGGAGGATATTCCGGGTATTACTTCAAACTCGCAGCCCGCTGTGATTAATGCTTGAATTTCTGAACTAGAACGACCAAAAATAAACGGATCGCCACTTTTTAAGCGGATCACTTGTTTTCCGAGTTGGCAATGTTCTACCAGCAAACGGTTAATTTCTTGCTGCTGGGTGGAAGGTTTGCCGCCACGTTTGCCGACTTCTATTTTCCGACAAGTTGCTGGGATTAATTCGAGTTGCGGGATGTCGATTAGAGCATCGTAGATTAAGACTTCGGCTTGGGATAGCAGTTTGTGCGATCGCACTGTCATCAAGTTACAATCTCCGGGCCCCGCACCGACTAGGTAAACTTTCCCTTTTTGGTTTTTCATAAGTCCTCCTCGATAGTATAATTTAAGGAAGAAGGCAGAAGGCAGAAGGAAGAATGAGCCATTATGAAATAACAAATAACAAATAACCAATGCCCAATGCCCAATGCCCAATGCCCGATGCCCAATCCTATATTTATGCAGATTATCATCATCACGGCCGCCGATGCAAATTACTTTGAATTAGTGCGAGGTACTATTTTATCGGTGCGGGAAAAACCCGAGGGCGAAAATGTGGCGATCGGCTTTTTCGATCTCGGCTGCACTCCCGAACAGTTGCAGTGGCTGGAAACCAAAGTTAATATCATTAAAAAGCCCGATTGGGACTTTGACTTTCCTGGCAGAAATGAATCTCCCGAACATTTAAAAGGACTATTAGTTAGACCTTGTTTGCGAAAATACTTTCCCAATTTTGATATATACCTTTGGATAGATGCAGATGCTTGGGTGCAAGACTGGAGAGCAATTAATTTGTTGGTTGAAGGAGCATCGCGCCGGGGACTGGCAATTGTTCCCGAAGTTCACAGGGCAAGCTTGCAGCAGTACGGACAACTTCCTCAGTTTTGGCAGTGGGTTTATCAACAATACGAAGCTAACTTTGGTGAAGAAATTGCTAATAAATTCTACAGTTATCCCATATTAAATGCCGGAGTTTTCGCACTCAGAAAAGATGCTTTGCACTGGGAAATATGGGCTGACAAACTCAATCAAGGATTGCAAAGATCCGGCTGTGTCATGACAGATCAATTTGCCCTCAACCTCGCTGTTTACAGTGGCGAATTGTTCAATCTGACTGAAATGCTCCCAGCTTGGTGCAATTGGATATTCAACGGTTTTCCGGTTTGGGACAAGCAGCGAGGCTGTTTTGTGGAGCCGTACTTGCCGCAGGAGGCGATCGGCATTTTGCATTTAGCTGGTCGCCAGCAGTTTGACCGAGTACAATTGATGGCAACTGACGGCGATATACTGGATATTAGCGTCCGTTACCAACCTAAAAAACAGGAAGCAGTACCAATATTTCAAGTACCAAAAATGACTTATCAACAACCTGAAATTAGCAAAACTAATTTATTACAACCAGGGGATTATGTGTCGCCAGGGTTCCAAATAATTAGACCTGACTCCTATTTCCCCAATATGATTATTGCCGATCCAAATGCGAGTAACTGGCCTTATTTGCGCCGGGAAGTTCCGCATAATTGGTATGCAGACAAGCGCTATCCATTCATCGGGTTTTTGAATCGCGACGAAGCACACATCCTTTACAATACAGCCCTGCAATTCAAAGGTAAAAAAGCCTTAGAAATAGGTTGCTGGCTGGGTTGGTCAGCCTGTCATTTAGCACTCGCAGGAGTTGCATTAGATGTGGTCGATCCGTTGTTAGAAAGAGAAGACATCAGACAAAGCGTCATCGATTCAATTCAAGGCGCTCTAAATGCGTCGGGAGTTGAAACATCAGTCGAGCTAATACCAGGCTACAGCCCCCAAAGAGTCGAACAATTTTCCGCTCAATTCAACCGCAAATGGTCGTTAATTTTTATTGACGGAGAACACGGAGGTGATGGGCCGTTAAATGATGCCATTGCGTGTGAAAAATTGGCTGAGGAAGATGCAATAATTTTATTTCACGATTTAACCGCTCCAGATGTTGGTAAAGGCTTAGATTACTTGAAGCAAAGGGGATGGCAAACGGTAGTATATCAAACAATGCAAATTATGGGGGCTGCTTGGCGGGGCAATGTCGAGCCAGTAAAACATCAACCAGACCCCACGATTTCCTGGCAGTTGCCAGCACATTTGCACGGTTACAATATTAGCAGTTTAGAGACAATTAATTCTCAAACAGCCAGCCAAACCAATCAAAAACAACAGTCATCTTATACAAGAGATTTTTACCAATTAATCGGAGAAGGAACTCGCACTTCTGCTAGAGAAATTATTCCCCTGCTGTTAGACTTGCTGCAACCCACTTTACCTAAAAGTGTGGTGGATGTGGGCTGCGGTACGGGAAGTTGGTTAGCTGCGTTTCACAAGTTGGGAATTGCGGATTGTTTGGGAATAGATGGCGATTATGTCGATCGCACTATTTTACAAATTCCTTTAAATCAGTTCCAATCCGCCGATTTAAAGCAACCGCTGCAAATAAACAGAAAGTTTGACTTAGCAATTTCTCTGGAAGTTGCCGAACATTTGCCGGCTACCTGTGCCGAAAATTTTGTTAATTCTCTCACTCAACTAGCACCAGTAATTTTGTTTTCAGCAGCAATACCATTTCAAGGCGGTGTCGAACACGTTAACGAACAGTGGCCACAATATTGGGCTTATTACTTTCAGCAAAATGGTTTTGCAGTCATTGATTGCTTGAGAAAAAAAATCTGGAACAATGAAAAAGTAGAGCCTTGGTACGCTCAGAATATCTTGATTTTTGTTAAACAAGAATACTTGTCGGGATATCCGAGGTTAGTAAATGAATATCAAAATACCAATCTTAATCAATTAGCGATCGTCCATCCCAAGATTTATTTTTACAGCTTGCAAACTGCTAGAAATTCGGCACATAATTTACAATCAGAAAGTGTCAAACAAGTTTCAGCATCGCCACAATTTGCAGATCGACCTTTGGTATCTGTGATTATTCCCTGCTACAATCAATCTCATTTTTTGCTGGAAGCAGTAACTAGCGTGATTAAGCAAACTTACAAAAATTGGGAAATTATCATTGTCAACGACGGCAGCTTAGATAGTACCAGCACAGTTGCCAAAAATTTAATATTAGCAAATTCCCAATATCAAATTAGGCTTGTAGAACAAACAAATCAAGGGCTTTCAAGTGCTAGAAATGCGGGCATAGCAGCCGCAAACGGTGAATACATCATGCCTTTAGATGCCGATGATATCCTAGCTGAAAACGCCTTGACTGACCTTTTAGAAATATGTTTAAAATCAAATGTACCTTGCGTAGCCTTTGGTTCTTATCAAATGTTTGGCACGGAAAATCGCAGAGTACCAAGTTACGAGTTGTATTCGCCCGAAAATATCAAGAAATCTAACATGATTCACCCGTCTTCACTTTATCACAAATCTATTTTGGATTTGGTCAGCGGGTACAAAGTTGGGATGAAGGAAGGTTACGAAGATTGGGAGTTTTGGGTGAACTGCCACAAGCACAATATCCCCTTTTTGGGAACGAGAGAAGTAGTTGTCAATTATCGGCGTTCCCAGGGTTCTATGTTGGCAAAATCTCAGCAATATCATCACAAGTTGGTAGCACAAATTGTTTGTTACAACCGGGAACTTTACGATATTGAAAGCGTGAATATTGCTGAAAAGCTATTGGAAAAAATCGCAAGTTGAGCGGGATTATTTACTATTTAGTCCGCCTTCGCGGACTTGGTTTGTGTAGTAGCGAATTCTATTCGCCGGAAAAGATGATTGTTAAAGCGAATTTGATATAACATCTAGAAAGCGTTTAACTTGTTTTTCCCAAGTCCAATCCAGCATAAAGTTAGCCGCAGCTAAACCGCGAGTTTTTGATTCTTCGCGATTAGTATAAACTTGTTCCAAAGCCTCGACAACTTCTGCAACCTCAGACTCTCCCCAACCTTCTACACCGGAAAAAGGAGCAGTAGGTTTAACTCGTCCTTGACTCCATAAAGGATAGCAAATGTGGCTGTAAATCAAGTCTAAATGACCAGTATTTGCTGATAAAATAGTCGGAATTCCGCAGGCCATACTTTCCATCGCGACTAAATTAGTGCCACCTTCGCAGCGGTTGGTGAAAACAGCACAGTCGGCTTCTCGCAAAATTTGTCCGGTGAGGTGATTGGGAATTAAGCCTATGTCGATAAAAGAGTCAACTGGCAAACCGTTAGCCACTAACCATTGGGAAATTCCTAAACTTCCGTCGCTGTTGATATTGGGAAGTCCAGCAACGTTTCCGGTTTGTTCGATTCCTAACATATACTGAGGCCAAAAATTGTGCCATGTTGTTAATAACAAAGCCTCTGGATGTTTGGCGCGAAATCGTTTGAAAGCCGCAATGACAATATCTTGACCTTTGCGATATTCCAGTTTGCCGCCGGAGAAAATGACGAAGCGATCGCCAAATAGATTAGATTTGGGTGCAGGATGGAAAATTGTTGGGTCAATTCCTTGATGTACCATCGCCACATTAGTCAAGCCGCAGCTTCTCAAAACATCGGCATTCCAGTTGGAACCGGCGACAATCACGCTATATTTTTTGGCTGTTTCTAGTGCTTCTGCTGTGATTCGTGTGTCTTCAAAAAATATGACTCCTATTTGACAAGCGCTGGTAATTTGATTGTCTACTCCAGAGGATGCTAAATTATTCCCCAAAGCGTAAAGTACGGGAAAATTACAACTGATTTGTTTGTCGGAATTGGCTGCTACTAATTCCTGAAAACTTTTGTGCTTTTCAATTACAGGTAACAACAGCGATTTATGCAGCGGATTCATTGATTCTGAGGTGATTGATGGCGGTGTTAAAAGTGCAACTTCCCAGGCAGGGTTTTGCCGCAGTTGTAGTGTTAAATTCATGGCGTAAATTCCCCAGCCGCTGGTGATGCTGAGGGGCCAACTAATGCCGATTCCGGTAATTTGTGGGGGAGTTTCTGGGGGGTGGATTTGAGGCGGAGTTTCTGGGGATTGAAGCCGAGGCGGAGCCTCTGAATATGCGTTACCAGGCAGAGCCTGGTAACGAGGGAGAGGAGAGGAAATTAGCTGTTCTAAGGCTGCTTTTATACGATCGCACACTCCATCCCAATCACCCGCTTTTTGCTGCCGAAACAACCGCGCAGTCGGATACCAAGGGCTATCTTCGCGTTCCAGCATCCAGCGCCAATCGGGAACAAAAGACAGCAAAATCCAGACTGGTTTGCCCAAAGCACCGGCCAAATGCGCGACAGAAGTATCTACGCAAATTACTAAATCGAGTTGCGAAATAATTGCTGCTGTGTCAGCAAAATCGACGCAATGTTCGCTCAAATCTTCAATTTTGTGTTGCTTTAATAAAGTGCGTGAAGCGCAGCTATCCTGTAGGGAATTGCCCGCTGACAAATCTTTCTGAAGACTGTAAAAACTCACTCCCGGAACATCTACAAATTTCACAAAATCGCTCAATTTACACGATCGCCGATGGTTGTTGCGGTGCAGCGGGCCGCCCGCCCACACGATACCTACTTTGAGTTTATTGTTCGGCTCTAGGGAAAATTTAAAATCCTGTGGCGGAGCTAAATAAGGAATGTTTGCCGGTATATTTTCCAAAGTCGTTCCCATAATTCGCGGCAAACTTAGCAGGGGGGCTTGCACTTGAAAATCTATCAAATCGCTCGGCTTGACTCCTACTCGATCGACTCCTGCAATTCCTTCAAATAAACGCTTCAGCAAGACATGACAAGCAACAATAACTTTGCCGCCTTTTTGCTTGACTAAAGCCGCGTAGCGGATAAATTGTATCGTATCACCAAAACCTTGTTCAGGGTGCAATAAAATTGTTTTTCCCTGCAAATCAGAGCCGTCCCAAAGCGGTTTCTCAAAAGAGCGCTGATCCAATTGTTGAGTGTGCCAGCGCGATTCGTATTCCGCAAAACCACGCTCAAAATTTCCTGTTAAGAGCAAAGCTAAGGCTAGTCTCAAGCGCCAATTTGGCGAGTTGGGACGTAGTTGAATTGCTTTATTGTAGAAGTCGATCGCCTCTGCGACTTGTCCCTGTTCTTCGAGGGCGGTACCCAAATATAAGTTAGTTTCAGCCTGGTTATAATTAATTTTTAGCGAGTTTTGGTAATGAGCAATAGCCTCGGCTAGTTGCCCGTTTTCCTGTTTTATGTAACCTAAATAACTGTGCGCTTCGGCGTGGTTGGGTGAGGCGGCAATTACTTGTTCGTAACGAGCGGCTGCCTCTGCTTTTTTACCTTGTTTTTCTAATGCCTTTGCTATGTAAAATTCTACCTGTGCGGGCGATAAGGAAAATCGAGGCGAAGCTTCGGTATCTCCGTTACCCGGCACAGCCTGGAAACGAGTAGAGATTAGGTGTTTTAAGGCTGCTTTTATGCGATCGAATACTTCCTCCCAATCACCCGGTTTTTGCTGCCTAAATAGTCGCGCCGTCGGATACCAAGGGCTGTCTTCGCGTTCCAACATCCACCGCCAATCCGGCATAAAACACAGCAAAATCCATACCGGTTTACCCAAAGCACCGGCTAAGTGCGCGATCGCAGTATCCACGCAAATTACTAAATCTAGTTGCGATATCACCGCCGCAGTATCGGCAAAATCGTTTAAATTGTCGCTCAAATCTATCACGGGAATTTGAGTTAACAAACTACGATTGTCAGCCGATAAGTCTTTCTGAAGACTGTAAAAACTTACACCGGGAATATCTAACAATTGCAGGAAATAGCTTAAATCGCTCGATCGCTGAAAATCCTTTAAATGTTCCGCACTTCCCGCCCACGCAATCCCAACTTTGAAATTGCGATCGGAATTTAGAGAAAATTGCCAATTCGGCGGCGCAGCTAAATAAGGAACATTTGCGGGTATATTTTCTAAATTTGTTCCCAGAATATGAGGCAAACTCATCAGAGGTGCTTGCACTTGGAAATCTGGCAATTCATCCATGCGAACCGCCACTTGTGCGATGCCAGGAATCTGCTTAAATAAACGCTTCAGTTCTTGATAGCAAGAAATGATTACTTTGCCACCTTTTTGCTGCACCATTGCCGCGTATCGCACAAATTGAATCGCATCGCCCAAACCTTGTTCGGATCGGAGCAAAATAGTTTGTCCGTTCAAATCTGAACCGTCCCAAACTGGTTGGTCGAAATTCAACCGTGGCAATTTTTTCGCCTGTTCTGTTTGCCACCGCCACTCGTATTCTGCTAAACCGCGCGACCAGTCCCCAGTCAACAACAAGACTAAGCTTAAATTGAAGTGAGCTTTAACACAATTTGCATCAAGTTCGATAGCTTTATTGTAACACAAAATTGCTCGACCAACGTCTCCCAATTGTTCAACTGCACTGCCTAAATTAGTGATGGCTTCTAGATAATTGGGATTCAAAGATATCGATCGTTCCAAACTAGAAATTGCCTGTTCTATTTTGCCCGCACCCAAGCATAACGTTCCCAGGTGATAGTGTCCTGTAGGATTGTTTGGTTCTGCTTCAATTGCACGCTCGTAAAGGCGTTCCGCCTCGGCTAGCTGAGATTCTGTTTGCATCGCCGCACCCAAATTTACCAGCGCTGGCGCATAATTGGAATTGACAGAAAGTGCTTGATGAAAACACGCGATCGCAGTTGGCAAATCGCCCTGCTGCTGGAGTATCGCGCCGAGATTGTTGAGAGCTTTGACGTAAACCGGATTCAGGGCGATCGCCTTTTGAAAACAAGATACAGCATCGGGTATATTGCCTTGATCTTGCAGCAAAATACCCAAGTTATTGTGCGCTTGAGCGCAGTTCGGATCTATCTCGATCGCGCGCTGATAATAGGTGGCAGCTTCGGCTAAATTGCCTGTTTGGTGCAGCGTCACTGCCAAATTCGTGGCGGCTTCGATCGAATTCGGCTGCCAAACTAAAGCATTTTTAAAACAAGCGATCGCCTCGGAAAATCTACCTTGCGCTTTCAGAACATTTCCGCAATTGAACTGTTCTTGAGCTAAGTCAACATTGGGCTGAGCTTCTATTAGTGGTTGAGCTTCCTGATGCTGAGAAATTCTTTGTCTGAGCGCCAAACTAGCTTGTTCTAAAACTCCTTCCCAATCCCCCGCTGTTGACTGGCGAAACAGCCGCGCCGTCGGATACCAAGGACTATCTTCGCGTTGCAACATCCACCGCCAATCCGGCACAAAACACAGCAAAACCCACACTGGTTTGCCCAAAGCACCAGCCAAGTGCGCCACAGCAGTATCTACAGAAATCACTAAATCCAGAGCCGAGATTGCCGCCGCAGTATCAGCCAAGTCGTGCAAATAAGAGCTTAAATCTGTTACGGGCATTTGCTCTAACAAAGCGCGATCGTCGGCTGTCATTTCCTGTTGCAAACTGTAAAAATCTGCTCCGGGAATACCTAATAGTTTTGTTAACAAATTTAGCGGTAACGATCGCACATTATTTTGGGAATTTTTAGGATTTCCTGACCACACAATTCCCACTTTCAAGTTAATAGTTGGATTGAGAGTAAATTCCCAACCGGGCGGCGGAGCTAAATAAGGAACTTTGGCCGGTATAGTTTCTAAAGTTGTTCTCAGAAGGTGTGGCAAACTCATGAGCTGCGCGTGAACTTGAAAATCCGGCGCATCCTCTGGATTAACTATTAACCCATCGATTCCCGAAACTTGTGCAAACAAGCGCTGCAAGTGCGGCAAACACCAAACAATTACCCGACCGCCTTTTTGCTTGACTAAATCTGCGTAGCGGATAAACTGAATTGCATCGCCTAAACCTTGTTCCGGGCAAAGCAAAATAGTTTTTCCATGCAAATCTTTGCCATCCCAAAGCGGCTGAATAAAGTTGTGAGTTCGGAACTGTTTTTCTTTAACTAGGAGCCGCCATTCGTACTCGCAAAAACCGCGCTGAAAGTCTCCCGCCAGCAGCAAAGCTAAACCTAAATTTAGGTGAGATTCAGGATTCCCGACATTGAATTTAACTGCTTGGCTGTAACAGGTGACAGCATCTGCAAATTGGCCGCGATCGTGCAAAGCACTTCCCAAACTGGTGAGGGGATTGATATAACCGGGTTTGAGTTCGATCGCCCGACGGTAACAATCGATCGCCTCTGCCATTTTTCCCGCTTCCTCAAAAGCTTTGCCGAGATTGTTCAAAGCTTGTGGAAAGTCGGGTTTCAGGCTCAAAGCTTGCTGATAGCAGGCGATCGCATCTTCAATTTTGCCCTGTTTCTGCAGGACAATTCCCAGATTGCAGTGAGCCTGTGCACTGGCTGGTAATGCCTGAATCGCCTGCTGGCAAACAGCTAGAGCCTCATCTAACTTATCCTGCTGCTGCAGAGAACTCCCCAAACCGATCAGAGTTTCTGCTAAATCCGGTTGCAGTGCAGTCGATCGCTCGTAGTATGCGATCGCGCGGTCAATTTTGCCCTGTCGGATCGAGGCGTATGCTAAGTTGTGCAGGGCCTCCACATAATTTGGCTCGATCGCGATCGCCCGTTCATAATTGGCGATCGCGCGTTCGTAATTCGCGCCCGCTTCCTCCCCTTGTTGCTCCAAAGCAATTCCCAAATTCAAATAAGCCACCGCGCAATTAGGATTGACTTGAATCGCTTGCTCATAGCAGCTTATAGCCTCCGCTACATCCCCTTGCTCTTCCCGCAACAGGCCCAAATTAATCAGCGCTTCCGCGCAATTCGGGTTCAAAGAAAGCGCCCGCTCGTATTCTGCGATCGCCTCTCCAGTCTCCCCTGCTTCCGCGAGCGCGCTGCCCAAATTGCTCGCAGTTTCCGCCAAATTCTCGTCGATTGCTAAGGCTTGTCGGTAGTGCGCGATCGCCTCTGTTAGCAGGCCGCTTTGCTGTTTGACAACGCCTAAATTGCTGTGCGCGGCTGCGTAATTAGGATTGATCGCGATCGCCCGCTCATAACAAGCGATCGCACCGCCCAAATCGGCTTGCTGCTGCAAATCCACGCCCAACCGAAACTCTGCATCCGCCGAATCCGACGGCACAAATGCAGCAGCAACCGCGCCTAGAGCTTGCGCCACCCGATCGAAAACGTCCTCCCAGTCGCCCCGCTGATGCTGGCGAAACAGCCTTGCGCTTGGATACCAAGGACTATCTTCACGCTCCAACAGCCATCGCCAATCCGGCGAAAACGCCAGCAAAATCCACACTGGTTTGCCCAAAGCGCCCGCCAAATGGGCGACAGCGGTATCGACACTAATGACTAAATCCAGTTTGGCGATCGCAGCAGCAGTATCGGCCAAATCGCCAAAATGCGGGCTCAAATCTATGATCGACGTTTGATTCAACAGCGCGCGATCGGTCTCGGAAACCTCTTTCTGCAAGCTGTAAAAACTTACCCCCGAAACGTCCAAAAGCGGCAGAAACTGGCTTAAACTGCACGAACGCTGCTTGTTTTTGCGGTGTTTTGGATTCCCCGCCCAGACAATGCCCACTTTCAAAGTGCGATCGGGCAGAAGCGTAAATTCAGCACCCGCAGGCGGAGATAAATAAGCAGTATTTGCTGGTATTGTTTCCAGCTTTGTACCAAGAATATACGGCAAACTCAACATCGGCGCTTGCACGTCAAATTCCGGCAGTGGCTCCCCTTTAACTATTAGCAAATCAATGCCATCAACCGTTGCAAATAAACGGTGCAATTGCGGGTAACAGCCAACAATGACCCTACCGCCTTTATTTTTGACGATCGCAGCGTAGCGAATAAACTGAAGCGAATCACCTAAACCTTGTTCGGCGTGCAGCAAAATAGTCTTTCCCAGCAAATCAGAACCGTCCCACAGCGGCCGGTATTCTCTCGCCGAAACAGTATTGTCCGGCCCCGTCAAGAAACAGGAATGACCATTGTGAAATTCTTTAATTTCCCAGCGCCACTCGTATTCAGCGAGACCATTTTCCAAATCTCCCACCAACAGCAAAGCCAAGGATAAATTCAGGTGAGCGCTAGCGTGATTTGGACTTAAATGAATCGCTCGTCTGTAGCAGGATATCGCATCTTCTACCGCGCCTTTTTCCAGAAATGTCCTGCCTAAATTGTTGATAGCTTCCACAAAATCCGGCAGCAATTCTAGAGCTTTGTGATAATACTCCAGCGCATCTTCTAAATTGCCCTGTTCTTGCAACACTGTTGCCAGATTGTTGTAAGCTTCCCAGCTATACGGATGAATTTCCAGCGCTCGCCTATAAAGGTTTACAGCCTCTAAAAGTTCGCCTTTTTCTTGCAGCGCCACGGCTAAATTAATCAGTGCAGGTACGAAATCCGGTTGAGCTACGAGAGCTTGCTCGTAATGTGCGATCGCCTCTTCCACTTGACCTTGTTCTTCAAAAATCTTTGCCAAGTTGTAAGCTGTTTGAGGAATATTTGGATCGATGGCTAAAGCTTCTCGGTAATGTGGGATAGCTGCGTCTAATTCGCCCTTTTCTTGCTTGAGAAAACCAAAATTAATCCGCGCTTGAACGCAATTTGGCTCAATAGATATAATCTGTTCGTAAAGGGCGATCGCCTCTTCCTTATCTCCTGTTTCCATTAAATGCTCTGCTTGCCGCAATAAATCCTCTAAAACAACCAAATTCTCGCCAGCCGTTCCGATCGCAACAGATGTCTCAATCCCCTGCGAGTGCTTAGCTGCAGAGCCTTCTGCGAACCCTTCACTCGCAATCACAAATATTTGTTTACTCTCTTGAAGCACGCTTGCACCTGTCATCGTGAGAGACACATAATCGAGGGAAGCCGTATGATTAGCAGTCATGGCGAGTGAAACGAAGTCAAGCGAATCTTTGGCAGAATCCTCGGCATAACTAACAGTATTGGCGATCGCAAAAGAACTCAAAGCCGCCTTTACTTCTTCAAACAATTCTTGCCAACTTTCCGGCTGACTTTGGCGGAAAAGCCTCGCAGTTGGATACCAAGGATTATCTTCACGATCCAGCAGCCAGCGCCAGTCAGGAGCAAAAGAAAGCAGCACCCAAACCGGTTTTCCTAAAGCACCGGCTAAGTGCGCCACAGCCGTATCGACAGTAATGACTAAATCCAGTTGAGATATAGCCGAAGCGGTATCAGCAAAGTCGTTCAAATGGGGAGTTAAATCCGGCACTAAGTGTTGGTGCAACAAAGTGCGATCGCTCTCGGATAAGTTTTTTTGTAAACTATAAAAAGCAATTCCCGGAACATCCAAAAATCGAATAAAATCGCTCAAACTGCAAGAACGCTGATTGTCTTTCCGACGCTTCGGACTCCCCGCCCAAACAATCCCTACCTTCAATTTTGCATCAGAAGAAAGCGCAAATTTGCACTCAGCAGGCGGATATAGATAAGGAACATTTGCTGGTATTATTTCCAGAGTTGTCCCCACAATTCGCGGCAAACTCATCAGAGGTGCGTGAACGTCAAATTCTGGCAAAGCTTCCAGACTAACTGATAAATATTCAATACCAGCAACTGTCGCAAACAACCGCATCAGTTCTGGATAGCAAGCCACCATAACTTTAGCGCCTCGGCTCCGAAGAATCGGCGCGTAGCGAATAAACTGAATAGAATCGCCAAAGCCTTGCTCGACGTGGAGTAAAATAGTTTTCCCCTGCAAATCCGAACCATCCCAAACCGGCTGTTTAAATTGCCTCGGTTGTAGTTGCGGAGTGCGCCACCGCCACTCATATTCAGCAAAACCGCGCTGAAAATCTCCGAACAATAGCAAAGTTAAGGCGAATTCCAGGTGGGCGGTGGCGTTGTCTGGCTGCAATTCCAAGGCTCGACTGTGACAAGAAAAAGCTTCTTGAAATTCTCCTAAATCGACCAAAGCGTGCCCGAGATTATTAATAGCCTCCACGAAATCTGGCTTTAAGTTTAAGGCTTGTCTGTAGTAGGATATTGCGGCTTTGACATTGCCTTGTTCGTGGTAAAATGCTCCTACATTGTTGTGAGCTTCGGGATTGATGGGGTCGAGTTTTACCGCTTGTTGGTAGCAGTTGAAAGCTTCTGCTAATTTACCTTGCTGCTGCCAAACTGTTCCCAAACCCATCAGGGAATATGTCAAATTTGGATTAATTTTTAAAGCGTGGACGTAATAAGCTACCGCCTCGTTTAATTGATTTTTACCTTTAAATAAATGTCCTAAGTTGTGCGCTGTTTCGTGTAGATTTGGGTCGAGTTGCAGCGCTGTTTTGTAATATAAGATAGCCGCGTCTATTTCGCCTAATTGCTGTTTTGCCCAGCCTAAATTATTGTAGGCGAGTGCGGAATTTGGCTGGATTTTAATGACTTGTTCGTAACTGGCGATCGCCCTTTGATACTCACCTACATCCAGCAAAAGATTAGCCTTATTTAAATGTGCTTCTACAAAATCGCGGTTTTGGGCGATCGCCTTTTCGTAAAAGTCGATCGCCTCTGCAATTTTCCCCTGCTGTCTCGCCGCTATTCCCAACAAACACAGCACGTTTGCTGATTCCGGCTGTACTTCTATTATTTGCCGATACAAATTCTCAGCTTCTAACAAACGGCCCGCTTGGTGATGTTCCCAAGCTAATTTCAAATAGTCTTCGGCACCCAGTTTGCAGGCAGATTTCCGCGATTTTTTTTGAGAAGCCATAGTTGTCTTGGTTGTTTGGGAGTTCGCTAACTTGTAATTGCCAACTTGTTCTAATTTGTTAACTCTTCCTTCCTTCTTCCTCCTTCCCCCTTCCTTCTTCCTTCTTCCCCCTTCCCCATTCCTTCTTCCTTCTTCCCCCTTCCATCGGACTGACATCCGTTACATCCGTTACACAATCCGTTGCCGAACTTCCTTCTTCCTTCTTCCTTCTTCCCCCTTCCATCGGAGTTACATCCGTTACATCCGTTACATCCGTTACACAATCCGTTGCCGAACTTCCCCTTCTACCCCAACAAACAAGCTGCGGGAAAAATCAGATATTCTAAGAAAAACAACTTCCAGATAAACTGATAAAATGCAGCAATTTCTATTTTATCGTCCAAATCTACTTTGACACTCCAAAACCACATCAAACCCAAAGCCGCCAAATGAGAAACTGCCAGAAACACTAAATTAACATTAGACAATACGATCGCTCCCGCCAAAGTCGCGCCCAAATAGCAAACCGTCAACACCCAGCGAGATAAATTAAAGACGGCCGGCTTGCCCAGCTCAATCGTCAACGTAGTAATATTATATTGCTTGTCCCCTTCCATGTCGGGGATATCTTTAAAAATGGCTATCGCAAACGTAAACACCACAACAAAAATCGTCAGCACCCAAACTTCGGCAGGAATCGCGAAAGACAAACTCTCCAAACTCCAGCCAGAAAAAGCGCTTTTCGCCCTTCCCAAACCCAACACCCAATTAAAGTGCAAAAATAACCCTAAATTAACGATCGCGCCCCGCACCGTAAAAATGCACAGCGCCGCCCAAAAAGGAAACCGTTTCAGCCGAATTGGGGGCAGAGAATAAGCAGTCCCGATCGCCAAACTAACACCAACAGTAGCCAGCAAAAACGGGCCTTGTAAAACAGCAGTCAAAATTGCTAGAATCCCCGTTGCAATTACAATTAATTCCCCGGTTTTCCGAGAAAACACTCCCGACGCGATCGGCAAATACGGCTTATTGATTTTATCAATTTCAACATCTTCTAACTGGTTCAATCCCACAATATAAATATTGCCGCAAATGCAAGCCAACCAGGCAAAAGCTAGGGGCCCAAATACAGGATTCACAAACAGCCGTGCGCTTTGGGCGATCGCGTACAAAGCCAATACACTCAAGCTAGTACCCACAATTGTGTGCGGCCGAGAAAACTCCCAAAATGCCCTCACCCAGCTTTGCGGAGCCGAGCCATTCTTATCAATCCAAGACTTGCCAATCGAATCATTGCCCATAAATCTCACACCCACGCCAAAAAAATAATATTCTGTAGGGTGCGTAATACGCACCTTACTCATTAACTCAAAACTCAAAAATTCTCTGATATAAGCTGTTGCGGCCTTTAAATTGTATGTCCAAAAAAATCAAAGTCTTGTGGGGAGTAGGGGTTGGGCGTCCCGCGCGCCCAGAATATACAATTTAAATGCGCGACAGCTTATGCCTGTTATTTTACAGCACAAATCATGCCAAAACGAATCAACCCGCTCTGATATCCACGGCTCATTAATCCGAGAGCAAGTGCTGCTTGAATAGTCGTCCAACCGCTCGTTAGCAAACCCCAAATCGCGCTCGGAGTCAAAGCAGAATCGATCACCACATCCCAAAAAGGAGCAACAGCTTTTGACCAATCAGCGGTGCGAATATTTGTCAAAGGCAAACTGCGGACAATTTCCTCATATTCCGGCAAAGAAATTACATAAGGCAAAGCATAAACTCGGTAAATTTCTGCCAATTGCTTTCTCTCTTCATCAGTTAATTCTCCCGCCGTTTCTCCCACCGGGCGGTGACACCAAGTTGCCAAAATCAAAGTTCCTCCCGGCTTGAGTACGCGGCAGCATTCCTGCAAAAACTTAATTTTGTCGGGCATATGTTCGCCACTTTCGAGCGACCAAACCAAGTCGAATGACTCGTCAGGAAAAGGCATATTCAAAGCATCGGCCACCAAAAAATTCACATTGCTTTGAGCATCGGCAATTTTAGCGCGTTCGGTCGCTCTGTTGGCCTGTACCGGACTCAGAGTAATCCCAGTCGCTGTAACGCTAGCGCCCGTTTTGTTTAGTTCCGGCGATCGGCTACCCTCTCGATCGACCTTGCCATCCAACTTTAAATTATTTTGAGCGATCGAACTAAACTTTTCAGTCAAATACAGTGTGCTGCCGCCGATCCCGCAACCGACATCGAGAATGCGGTAAGATTCACTCAGTGCCTTCTCTGAGGGGACTCCAGCCCAAGCCAGCAGTTCTTCTATCAAATCTATCTGAGCCTGTCGGCGCTCTTTTTTCAAATTGCCATCCGGGCCGTAGTAACCGTGGTGCATATGTTCGCCCCACACCTGCTCCCACAAACCGCTAGAAGCGTCGTAAAGTTGCTGAATTTGCTGGTAAAGTGTTGATGTCATCGCCGGATCGCAAGTTATTAAAGGAATTCTACCGTTATTTTCCCGCTGTTGTCATAGAATTTGGCGATTGAGTTCGATCGGTCTCCGGCCTTCGCCAGATAGAGATGTCCTGATTTCAAGCCCGACGCTCTATTTGTGGGTTCCCTCTAAAACCTCAAATCTCAAATCGATTTGTGGCTTCCCTCTCAAACCTCAAATCTCAAATCGATTTGTGGGTTCCCTCTCAAATCTAAAATCTCAAATCTAAAATCTAAAATCGAATGACTGTCTCGCGAACCATTGCTTTGGGCTTTCTCGCTGTCATCCTCGCAGGTACTCTATTGCTGATGATGCCCTTTTCCACAATTGATGGAACTTGGAGCGATCCAATAACAGCACTGTTTACCTCTACTTCCGCTGTCTGCGTCACGGGCTTGTCGGTTGTGGATGTCGGAAAATATTACTCTTTTTGGGGGCAACTGTGCCTAGTTTTACTGGTGCAAATAGGAGGATTGGGCTACATGACAGCCACGACTTTCTTGCTGCTGTTATTGGGCCGCCGCTTTGGCTTGAAAGACAAAATTGCCCTGCAACAATCTCTCGACAAATCCGGGCTAGCCGGCGTAGTACAACTGGTGCAGTCAATTCTAGCAACAACACTTTTGTTTGAATTAACAGGAGTGTTTTTGCTGATGACGGTTTTCGTCCCCCAATACGGATTTAAAGAGGGTGTGTGGTCTGCTATATTTCACAGCGTTAATTCCTTTAACAACGCGGGTTTTAGCATCTATTCAGATAATTTGATCGGCTACATCAATTCGCCTATGGTTAACTTCACTGTCGGTGGTTTAATCATATTTGGCGGAATCGGCTATGAAGTAATTATGGAAATGTACCTGTGGCTGCGCGATCGCTTGAAGAAAAGCCCTATCTGCACAGTTTTTTCCCTGAACTTCAAAGTTGTTACCACTACAACGGCTGTCCTTTTGATTTTAGGAATGCTAGCCTTTTTCGTGCTGGAATACGACAACCCTGACACTTTCGGCTCTCTAAATTTTCCTCAAAAAGTGATGGCAGCTTGGTTTCAATCTCTTACTCCCCGCACGGCGGGATTCAATACAATTGACATTGGCAAAATGAGCGAAGCCTCGCTATTTCTGACTATCGCGCTGATGTTTATCGGCGCCAGTCCTGGCAGCACCGGCGGCGGAATCAAAACCACAACTTTTAGAATATTGTTTTGCTGTACCACAGCAGTTCTCGAAGGCCAGGAAGATGTGGAGTGCTATCAGCGTCAAATCCCGCCAGCAATGATTCTAAAAACCATTAGTGTAGTCTTCGGTTCCATGTTGGTCGCGTTCACATCTGCAATTTTAATCGAGCTGACCAATCCCGAAGTAGAATTTATCGCAGCGCTGTATGAAGCAGTTTCAGCTTTTGCCACGGTCGGTCTTTCCACAGGGATTACAGCCAAGATTTCAGCGATCGGTAAGCTGGTTTTGATTGCTACAATGTACATAGGTCGGGTTGGCGTGTTGCTGCTGATGAGTGCTGCCTTCGGCGACCCAAAACCCAGGTCTTTTAAGTATGCTGAGGAAAGTTTGTTAGTCGGATAAAAAATCCTGCCTCGTTGCTGATAATCTAAACAATGGGTGACAACCCAAATCAACTTTTACTACTTACCCAAAAATCAAAAGGAGGCGGCGCTGTCTCTGCTAAAATTTAAACAGCAAGACGCTCAGCGCTGGATATTCAGTGAACCTGTCATCTTTAAATTTTTTTCGCACTTTGCGCGCCGACAACAAGCAGTTTGCAGTTATTGGTTTGGGACGCTTCGGCAAAGCTGTGTGTTCGACTCTGCACGGTTTGGGTTACGAAGTCCTGGGAATTGACACCGATGAAAAAAAAGTAACTCAAGCTTTGAACGATCGTATTGCTGCTCACGTTTTGCAGTTAGATTCTACTGAGCCTAGCGCTCTTGCGGAAGCCGGTATATTTGAATTTGAAACAGTGATTGTTGCGATCGGCAATTATCTAGGAGAAAGCATTACCACGACCCTAAATCTTAAGGAAGGCGGGGTACGTCACGTAATCGCCAAAGCTTCTTCGGAAACTCACTTAAAACTGTTGAAAAAAGTTGGTGCAGATCATGTAGTTTTTCCCGAACGAGAAATGGGCTGCTCTTTGGCCCGCCTTCTTACAAAACCCAGCATTTTAGAACGCTTTGACCTCGACCCAGCTCACAGCATCGTTGAGTTGCTCGTTCCTGAAAAGTTTGATGGCAAAACCATCTCCGAATTGGAACTCCGGCGCAGGTATGGTTTGAATTTGCTAGCAGTCGGTCGTGCCGACAAGTTCGAGATCAATCCGCAGCCAAGCGAACGCTTGAGCAAAGGCGAGGTGATGGTGGTAATTGGTTCTAATAAAGATATCAATCGCTTGCCAATTTAACAGCTCGACATTTTACGCACATAGAGCAACACTCCTGGACTCAGAAACCCGGTTTCTTGTGTTCCGAGTGTCTCAGTCCTAAGCAATTATGGCCTGATGTGTGACAATTTTAGACCCTCACAAACCCGGTTTATTTTAGATAAACCGGGTTTGTCTGTCCATCTTTATGTTCTAATTTTTAACTGAAATATGTAAATTGAATTTCACCAGTTCTGGGGTTGGTTCCGTCTTTGCGACCCCCTCGGAGAACCTAGCAAGACAAATTGCGAAAAATTTTAACAAGGTAGCAGCACTCGATCATCGCGCTCCCGCAAATCATAGGAGCGCTAGTCCTGAAAATTCAGCCGACTTTCAAGATTTTTTGCAAATAAGCTTTGCCGAAAACCAGCACCGCCAATACTAGAGCAAGTTCAACAGGCCAAGGACACACTGCCACCAACCAAATTAACGAACACATTCCAATAATTGCAGCTATGGGAGCCGGAATTCCGTCTAGCGTTCTGTTGTCAGTCCCGGCAGTCACCCACCAAGCAATCAAGCATACCGTCAACGGAATCAAGCAATTTGTGAGCATGATTTTTACCCCATCAATTTTTTTACATATGGCATCTGAGCATATTGTAACAATACATCAAAAATTCGGAAATGCACCATTAATTACGATAAAATTTAAGGTTAGGTAATTCATACGCTGGGGTGATAATTTTTTTAAATTTTTAGCTTCGCCTCTCTCCGAAGGCAGAATTAGGCGGGCATTAAGCATCATTGGGGGATTTGTATTTCGGCAGAAGTGCTTTTGTTTTCTACCTTGAGATGAATTGCGATGCGCCCATCTCTGCAAGTTATACTCAGAATTGCAGTCAGTTACTGTAGAGCGTGAATCAATGCTGGGCAAATTTTTTCGCAAGCCAGAATCAGAAAACATCGATCGCGTCCCCCCGGGTCAATACCTCGCCAACGGCTTTCCTGTGCTGACCTACGGCGATACACCCTCCGTCAGCATTGAGAGTTGGGAATTTAAAGTCTGGGGATTGGCAAAACCACAAACCTTCAGTTGGTCGGACTTCCAGGCCATGCCCCAAAGTAACTTTACAGCGGACTTTCACTGCGTCACCCGCTGGTCAAAACTCGACGTGCAGTGGACGGGAGTCAAAGTCACAGATTTTATGAACTATATCGAAGTCGATCCGAAAGCTATGCACGTCCTGGAACACTGCTACGGCGGCTACACGACTAACATTGCGATCGCCGACTTCCTGAGAGAAGAAAACTTTTTCGCCCACACCGTCTTCGGCGAACCTCTATCCGCAGACCACGGCGGCCCAATGCGGCTCGTAGTTCCCCACTTGTACGCTTGGAAAAGCGCTAAATGGATTAACGGCCTGGAGTTTACTGAAACCGAAGAACTCGGTTTTTGGGAACGCAACGGCTACCATCGGCGGGGTGAACCTTGGGCAGAGGAACGCTACAGCGGTCTGTTTTGATGCGGGCGATGGGGAGCAAAGACGGGGCCACAGCTTCTCTATACAATCTTTGTTGAGGGGCAATCCGGTCTTTTACCGCTTCAATCTGCGGAAATTGCATCTTCTCGATCGCATCTTGGGGATATCTCACGCCCGGAGCTCTATTTAATTCAACCAAAATACGTAGACCCAACGATCGCATTTTGTACGTAATTTACCCGATAGATAAACTACTTTAACTCCCCTACACAAGCCCCAAAAAACAAATATTCCCAGTTTCTGGCTAATAGAAAACTTTTGGAACTGTCAGTACCCACAAACCTTACCGTATTTATACTTAAGTATCTGCTGTTGAGGATTTAGACTTAATAATATAATAAAAAATTAGCATAAGCCCGAACCAAATAAGTTGTGATCACCCGCCCTCCCAAGCCCGCTACTGTAAGGTTTCCATCCAAACTATTTATAATTATTTAGTGGGTATTTTTAGGGAGCGATCGCCCCCAGGCAGATGCGATCGACAGCATTTGTGAAGGTTATGTAAAGGCTTGATAAAGAATATGTCAAACTTTACCTAAAGTGAACCAAATACAAAGAAAGTATCGCATAATGAAAATATTAAGACCATCGCACAAAAGGACACAGGTTATGAATACCAAACTCTTATCCGCCCTAACAGCTACCGCCGCCGCCACAGCTCTGTTTGGCGCCGGAGCTCCTGCTCAAGCCTTCTCCTTCGGTGCCAGCGGCATCCAATTCAGCCAAGATACAAGCGTCAAGTTTAGCTTCAAAGAATCTCACGGAATGTACCAATCCTCTTTGGGAATCTACAGCGTGAATGACTCGGCGGTCTCTCTAGTTAGCACCCTGTTTTCCGAAACTAAATCCTCAGACAACCAGTGGGAGAATGAATGGAAAGGAACTCTGGGCAATACAGTCGTGGGTTCTGGCTCAGTAGTATTCACATTCCTGGCAAATCAAATTTACACTTTGGGACTCAACAGCGGCTGGGGTGGCAGTGTCTATTCGACCTCAGCCTTGAACAGCGGCACCCAGCAAGCAGTGTTTGGCGGGCAAGGCGAACTGTGGAGCGCGCTCGACAAAGAAACCACGAACGTCTTCCAAGCTGCCGGACAATTCACAAACGGATACGCTTCTCTGTTTAACGGAGGCACGCTAATTGGCTTCGACGATCGCGGTAACAACAACGACGCAGACTTCCAAGACTTCACAGTGAGTGCAGAAGCAGTTCCAGAACCGATGACAATGACTGGTTTGGCTCTCGGTTTGGGTGGCTTGGTTGCAGCACGCCGTCGCCGCGCTAGCAAGACGACTTCATGATTTTGTCAACCGGAACAATCTCCTCATTTACGTTTTACAAAATAAAATTCAATTAGGAGGCGCGCTAATGAGAAATCGGCTCGCCTTTTGCTTGATTTGAAAAGTCAGAAGAGAGAAGTCATATCCATTCTGGTTGCACTCCTCATGATTGTTGACTGTTGACTGTTGACTGTAGAAGGAGGAGTCGCCAAACAGAATGATGGTTGAGTGTTGGATGTTGACTCGATTTTACGCCCGACGCTGAAGCGCGGATTTGATCTCAGAGGGAAGTTCGGCAACGCCCAGTGTACGGAATTTAATGGATTTAACGGATGGGTGTTGAGGGAAGAAGTCAAGCGTGAAGAAGTCAAGCGTGAAGCAAGAGGATTTTTCCCACTCCCCCACTCTCCCACTCTCTCCCTCTCCCAAGTCAAAATTCAAAACTCACTCACGGTAAATTGTTCGATCGTACAAAGTCACCAGTACCGGTTGAGGAATTTTAATGTCCGCCCGGATGCACGCTACTTTAATCGCCAGCACAGCCCTGGTGTTTGTCCGTCGCACCTGTGCTTGTTCGCGCAGCGTCCAATAGCCAACAATAAGATGCAAACAACCATCGCTAAAGCCTGAATTATCAACATCCTAGGCTAAATTGAAAGGCAAGTTAGTTCGCCTGTGGGGCCTGCCTATTAGTAAGTTGTTGTGCATTTAAATTGTATATTGAGGGCGGGTTCTCCTGCCCAACCCCTACTCCCCACACAAGTAAAGATTTATTTGACTATGCAATTTAAATGCGGATTAGCTTACCCGCACTGAATGGGTAAGCTGTTTTGCATTTAAATTGTATGTTGAGGGCGGGCTTTCCTGCCCACCCCACAAAGGGAAAGATTTATTTTACTATGCAATTTAAATGCGGATTAGCTTAAATACGATCGCCTTCGGCATGATAACTCGCTCTTCCCGATCGCTAATAATTTGAGTTGAACGCCGCAAAATCTTTTCAACAGTAGCTTCAAAGCCTTATACAATTATCCGATCGCCCAATTGAAACGATTCGTGCAACAGCAACAATATTTCTGCTAAAAAGTATTTGAAGATGTCTGGGAACGCGAAACTAATCCCTACGGAACCAAGTCCTAAAAAACTGATGATATTTGCAGGCCGCCAAGCCGGGAACGCAATCACGCAGGCGATCGAACTGCCAGCAGCCCAAGTGAGAGTGTCAATCGATTTTAGATTTTAGATTTTAGATTTTAGAATTGAAGCATTGACTTGCGCGAGATGAATCCGGGGGCTTGTATCCTGGATGCTTTGGGTCAAATAATTCCAGAACGCCACGCTAACACAAAAAATAGAGATCCATCGCCCGACAAGAATGTTTGACTCTCACTGTGCGGGTGACTCCATCGACTCGTTCGCTAATCATTAAAACACAATCAAAATTTAAGATTAGCAGCGCCGACCCCGATCGAGTAAAATCACAGCACTTGCCCGCCGATGACTTAATCTGCTAAAACTAACAAAGTTTGATGATTTCTGAGAAATAACATACATGGTTGCTACATCCGTCAAGATTAAACACGAAGTCAAAGACTTGTCCCTCGCCCCCTTGGGAAAACAACGCATCGAGTGGGCCGGCCGGGAAATGCCTGTTTTGCGGCAAATTCAAGAACGCTTCGCTAAAGAAAAGCCTTTCGCTGGCATTCGCTTGGCTGCTTGCTGCCACGTAACCACAGAAACCGCTCATTTGGCGATCGCCATCAAACTCGGCGGTGGCGACGCCGTACTGATCGCCAGCAACCCCTTGAGCACTCAAGATGACGTAGCGGCTTGCTTAGTTGAAGACTACGGCATTTCCGTCTTCGCCCTCAAAGGAGAAGACGCGGCTACCTACGAACGTCACGTCTACACAGCCCTAGACCACCGCCCCAATATTATCATCGACGACGGCAGCGACGTTGTAGCGGCACTGATCCAGCACCGCCCCAACCAAATTTCCGATTTAATCGGAACTACCGAAGAAACTACCACAGGCATCGTGCGCCTGCGGGCTATGTTGAAAGACGGTGTGCTGACTTTCCCCGCAATGAACGTCAACGACGCCGACACCAAGCACTTCTTTGACAACCGCTACGGTACCGGTCAATCTACCCTAGACGGCATTATCCGCGCTACTAATATTTTGTTGGCCGGTAAAAATATTGTGGTTGCAGGTTACGGTTGGTGCGGCAAAGGCACGGCACTGCGCGCCCGTGGTATGGGTGCTAACGTAATTGTCACCGAAATCGATCCGATTCGGGCGATCGAAGCAGTGATGGACGGTTTCCGCGTCATGCCGATGGACGAAGCAGCAACAGTCGGAGATATATTCATTACCGTTACGGGCAACAAACACGTCATTCGTGCCGAACATTTCGAGACAATGAAAGACGGCGCAATTGTTTGCAATTCCGGTCACTTCGACATTGAAATTGACCTCAAATCCCTCGGCGCAAAAAGCACCGACGTGAAAACAGTCCGGTCTTTCACTCAAGAATATCACCTCAATAATGGCAAGTCGATTATTGTGTTGGGCGAAGGTCGTTTGATCAACTTGGCAGCAGCCGAAGGACACCCCAGCGCCGTGATGGATATGAGCTTTGCTAACCAAGCTTTAGCCTGCGAATATCTAGTTACGAACAAAGGCAAACTAGAGCCTGGTATTCACTCAATCCCCGTAGAAGTTGACAAAGAAATTGCCCGTCTCAAATTGGAAGCAATGGGTATTCACATTGATACCTTGACTGCCGAACAAATTGAGTACACAAACTCTTGGACTTCGGGCACTTAATCATAGTATTCTCGTTCCCGGACTCTACCTGGGAATGAATACAAGGAGGCTCTGCCTCCCTCATGGGGAGTCGAGGCAGAGCCTCTAGATATGTGTTCCCCGCCTGTGCCTGGGAACGAGCAATGACTAATGAATACTGACTTCTTCTTACCAAATTAGGGAATCAAAATGGTTGAATGGATAACTAACACAATGCAGTCGATGGGCTATCTCGGAATAGGGCTGTTGATGTTTTTAGAAAATCTTTTCCCCCCCATACCCTCAGAATTGATTATGCCGCTGGCAGGATTCACGGTATTCCAGAACAGAATGGAGTTTTCACCGGCGATCGCAGCAGGGGTAATCGGTACAGTTCTGGGGGCGCTTCCCTGGTACTATGCTGGTAAATTATTGAGCGAAGAACGCTTGAGGAATTTAGCCGACAAATACGGCAAGTGGATCACAGTATCGGGCGCCGATATTGACAAAGCAAATAGATGGTTTAACAGACACGGCAACAAAGCCGTGTTTTTGTGTCGCCTAGTACCGGGAGTTCGCACCCTGATTTCCCTGCCCGCTGGCATCAATAATATGCCTTTAATTCCTTTTTTACTATACTCAACTGGAGGCACTCTTTTATGGGTAAGTTTCCTGACTTTTGCCGGGTATAAACTAGGCGAAAATTATACACTTGTAGAGGATTATCTCGGCCCGGTTTCCAAAATAGTTGTGGTGATTATAGTCATCTGGTGTATTTTATGGATAGTGAAGAAGAATATGCAAAAAGAATAAAATCCTAGATAAATGCAGACATCCCCAAAAACATCTGCGTTTATCTGCGTCAATCTGCTATTATCTGCGGTTAAAAATCAAGTTATCAAAAATTTATACAAATATTTAGGATTGATTGAGGTTTAGGCAGACAATCGTGGCAAAATAGGGAACATTCCTATCCGCACTGTTAAGATATGTACGAAAAAATTGTAGCCCCGACAACAGGTTCTAAAATTACTTTCAAAGACGGTTTGCCGATCGTCCCCAATGACCCAATTATTCCCTTCATTCGCGGCGACGGTACCGGCGTTGACTTGTGGCCTGCATCCCAGAAAGTCATGGATGCTGCGGTAGAAAAGGCTTACGGTGGCGATCGAAAAATCAACTGGTTTAAAATCTATGTAGGCGACGAAGCCTGCGATGTCTACGGTACTTACCAATATCTGCCCCAGGATTCCTTAGACGCCATCAAAGAATACGGAGTCGCCATCAAAGGGCCGCTGACAACCCCAATCGGGGGCGGCATTCGATCGCTAAACGTAGCTTTGCGGCAAATCTTTGACCTTTACGCCTGCGTGCGGCCCTGCAAATATTATGCTGGAACACCATCGCTACACAAAACTCCTGAACTCCTAGATGTAATTATTTACCGGGAAAATACAGAAGATATTTACCTCGGAATTGAATGGGCAAAAGGCAGCGAAATCGGCAAAAAATTGATTGAATTCCTCAATAATGAGTTAATTCCCGCAACACCAGAACATGGCAAAAAACAAATTCGCATCGATTCGGGAATCGGAATTAAACCGATTAGTAAAACAGGTTCTCAGCGTTTAGTACGCCGCGCCATTACCCACGCTTTACGGTTGCCGAAAGACAAGCAGCAAGTAACTTTGGTGCACAAAGGCAATATCATGAAATACACAGAAGGAGCTTTCCGAGATTGGGGTTATGAATTAGCAACCACCGAATTTCGCGAACAGTGCGTAACGGAAAGAGAGTCTTGGATTCTCGGCAACAAAGAACAAAACCCCGACATTAGCTTGGAAGATAATGCCCGCCAAATAGATCCGGGATACGATGCTTTGACCCCAGAAAAACAAGCCAAAATTCGTCAAGAAGTAGCCGACGTTCTGTTTGGAATTTGGGAGAGTCACGGCAGCGGCCAGTGGAAAGAAAAAATCATGGTCAACGACCGAATTGCTGACAGTATTTTCCAACAAATTCAAACCCGACCGGCCGAGTATTCGATTTTGGCGACAATGAATCTGAACGGGGATTATTTGTCCGATGCGGCTGCCGCCATTGTGGGTGGATTGGGTATGGGCCCTGGTGCAAATATTGGTGATGAATGTGCAGTTTTTGAGGCGACTCACGGCACTGCACCGAAACACGCTGGTTTGGATAAAGTCAATCCCGGTTCCCTGATTTTGTCCGGGGTGATGATGTTAGAATACATGGGATGGCAGGAAGCAGCAGACTTGATTAAGAAGGGTTTGGGAGCGGCAATTTCTAACGGTGAAGTTACTTACGATTTGGCGCGGTTGATGGAGCCGCCGGTGCCTGAGTTGAAGTGTTCGGAGTTTGCTGAGGCGATTATTAAGCATTTCGCAGATTGAGTTTGAGGGCTTTTTTTGAACGGGCTAGAAGCCCGTTCCACAAGCAGTAAACTTGCTTTGTGGGGAGTAGGGGTTGGGCACGCGAGCCCGCCCCCTGTTTATTAAGAACGGGCTAGAAGCCCGTTCCACCTCACATCTTGCACCATTGTCAAGAACAGGCTTTCCGGCCTGTTCCACAAAGAGGGAATTTTCTTGTGGAACAGGCCGGAAAGCCTGTTCCTAAAAAGCTTATTGAGAATGGTGCAACCTCTGAGTTCCACAAAAGTCAACTTGCTTGTGGGGTGTCCCGCCCTCCCGAAAATACAATTTAGATGCCCGGTTTATAATGATGGAACAGCCATGCCGCGCTCAACGGCGGGACGCTTCTGCAAGGTTTCTACCCAACGTTTGAGGTGGGGGTGGTTGTCGAGGGTTAATCCTTGAAATTCGTAAATAGCAACCCAGGGATAGGTAGCAATGTCGGCAATAGAATAGTCGCCGCAGATGTATTCATATTTTGCTAGTTGAGTGTCTAATACTCCGTAGAGGCGCAAGGTTTCTTTTTCGTAACGCCCAATCGCATAGGGAATTTGTTCGGGTGCAAAGCGTTTGAAGTGGTTTAGCTGACCAAACATCGGGCCGACGCTGGCCATTTGAAACATCAGCCATTCTATAACTTGAAAGTATTTTTGTTTGTCTGTGGGTAGAAATCTGCCGCTTTTTTCGGCAAGATAGATCAGAATAGCGCCGGACTCGAAGACGGTGATGCCGTTATCTCGATCGACTATCGCCGGAATTTTGCTGTTGGGGTTGATGGCGATGAATTCTGGGCTAAATTGGTCGTTTTTTGTGATGTTGATGACGTGCACGTTGTAGGGTAAACCTATTTCTTCGAGCATGATCGAGACTTTGCGACCGTTCGGGGTGGTAAAAGTGTAGAGGTCAATCATAGTTGTGATGTTAAGTTGAAAGTTGGCAAGGCAGGAAATAACCCGATATAATATCACAATTTGGACGAAAATTGCGGATTTTTTATCTCTTGTGTTAAAATTATATTCTAATAATATAAGAATAACGATCGCTCGAAATGGACATTCTGGAAATTCTCAAAGACGATTATCAAAGATTTCCCGATAATCAGACTTACAGCATCTATGCAAAAGATGTTTATTTTGAAGATCCGGTGAATCGATTTACAGGAGTCGATCGCTACCGCAAAATGATCGGGTTTATGGGGACTTTTTTTCAGGATGTAAATCTGGATTTGCACGGGATTTCGCAGTCGGGAGATACTATAGACACTCGCTGGACTCTGAGCTGGATCGCACCGCTACCTTGGAAACCGAAAATGGCGATCGCCGGTAGGAGCGAACTGAAAGTCAACAGCGACGGTTTAATTGTTTCTCACATCGATTACTGGGATTGTTCGCGGTTGGATGTGCTCAAACAGCTTGTATTTCCTCGGAAAACTAATGTTTGAGAATTGTTCTTAGGTTTTTTAGCAATAAAAAATAGTATTTCAAGAGGGAGATCTTTTTTTTAACCGCAGATGTTAGCAGATAAACACAGATGAACGCTGATGGATTTTTATTTGTTGCAATTGATATCTGAGATAAATAATTTTAACTGATATTGACATAGCAGCAATTTCGTGTATCACGGGAAATAGGATATGTCCGGCGGCGCGATCGCCCAAATTAATTCCCCACAAAATTAATTTCCGTTACATAACGTTACAATAGAGGAGTAAAAAACTTTCAGGCGAGCTAAACAATCAATGCGCTTAATATTAATGACTGGAAAAGGCGGCGTCGGCAAAACCTCCGTAGCCGCTGCGACGGGGCTGCGATGTGCCGAATTGGGATACAAAACCCTAGTGCTGAGCACAGATCCCGCTCACTCCTTAGCCGACAGCTTTGACATGGAACTCGGACACGATTCGCGGCTGGTAAAACCGAATTTGTGGGGAGCAGAATTAGACGCTCTCAGGGAATTAGAAGGCAATTGGGGAGCAGTTAAGCGCTACATTACTCAAGTCTTGCGTGCCCAGGGACTCGAAGGGGTGCAAGCTGAAGAATTAGCCATCTTGCCAGGAATGGATGAAATCTTCGGTTTAGTGCGAATGAAGCGGCATTACGACGAAGGCGAATTTGATGTTTTAATTATCGATTCTGCTCCGACGGGCACAGCATTGAGACTGCTAAGTTTGCCAGAAGTTGGCGGCTGGTACATGAGAAAATTTTACAAGCCGCTGCAAGGCATATCAGCCGCCCTTCGACCTTTAGTTGAACCTATTTTTAGACCAATTGCGGGTTTTTCTTTACCCGACAAAGAGGTGATGGATGCACCTTACGAATTTTACGAACAAATTGAGGCTTTGGAAAAGGTTTTAACTGACAATACTGTCACTTCGGTAAGGTTAGTTACTAATCCTGAAAAAATGGTAATTAAAGAATCTCTGCGCGCTCATGCCTATTTGAGTTTGTACAATGTAGCCACAGATTTAGTAGTAGCTAACCGGATTATTCCTGCAGAAGTAACTGACCCATTTTTCAAACGGTGGAAAGAAAGCCAGGAGCAGTACCGTCAGGAAATTCACTCAGATTTTATGCCGCTGCCAGTTAAGGAAGTGCCACTTTATTCTGAAGAAATGTGCGGTTTGGCAGCTTTGGAACGGTTGAAAGAAACGCTTTACAAAGACGAAGACCCAAGTCAAGTTTATTACAAAGAAAATACGATTAGGATTGTTCAGGAAAACAATCAATATAGTCTTGAACTGTATTTGCCCGGAATTGCTAAGGATCAGATCCAGTTGAGCAAAACGGGAGATGAGTTGAATGTTCGGATTGGGAATCACCGCCGTAATTTGGTGTTGCCCCAAGCTTTAGCAGCGCTGCAACCTTCGGGGGCGAAGATGGAGGATGATTATTTGAAAATTAAGTTTGCTTAATTTAACAGGACTTAGGCAGGCAAAATATAAATAGTTTACCTGTCTAATTTCTGTATTTTTAGCTTAGTCGTTCTAGAGACTACTTAACTAAGGCAAACACCTGAACTCAAGGCTATTTTAGTAATTTCACTCGGCAAAGTAACCAACAAGTGTTAGCGAGTCCGTTTCACTTCCTTGTTACCCACTTCATTGGTGTCCCCCATATTCCCTTCGCAAAGAAGCGATCGCCACTTTGGACAAACCCTACTTTTTGGTAAAAGCCTACTGCCGCATCAGATGAGTTAACCGTGATTTCCTCAATATCGTTGCTGCATCGAGTGAATAGTTCTCTACCGATTCCTTGCCCACCAAATTCTCTTCGGACGAACAACAATGACAGATGATTCCCTCTCCGAAATGCAATAAAACCAACAATAATCCCATTCCACGTAGCGACTAGCGTTTTCTCGCTACTCAAAATTCTGGCTCTTAATTCTTCTATGTCAGAAATTTGTTTCCATTCAGTAACACTTTCTGGCGTTCCATCTGTGAGTTCCCATAGATCCGCAGCAGCCCACATACAAGCACTGATTTGGTGTTCATCCCCAGGTTGTGGATTTCTATAGGTAATTGCATTCATCATTGTGATGCGAGTGCTGAGAGTAGTCAAGGTTGAAACGGTGTACCCTGATGAAAGCGAAGTACCCAACCGCTTGTCGTTCGCGACCAAATAGAGCTTCTGTGTGTATGTTCAACAACGCCGTCATAAATAAATGCACTGTCATAGGTAACCTGGGCAGTGCGCTCATCGAGCAGGCGAATGTCAAATTTAGGTAGTGGACAGACGACATCTATTGATGAAGGCTCTGCCACAAGTGTATCTTGTCTTTGCCAGACACGTCCAGACCGTCCAAATTCAAAGAAGTCCGGTGCAAGGAGTTCATTCATGCGCTGCTTGTCAAGGCGAGTTTCTTGACGCCATAGCTCTTGCTCTAGGCATTCGAGGGTGTCTCTGTCTTCGCTGCTGATTTCCATAACGATCATTCTAACTAAACCTAAAAATATCACAATTTTGTCCGCTCCAATGATTTGTTATGCGCGATCTCTTAACAATTATTTATGCTCGTGCGATCGCTAATAACTTCTCTGGAATCAAGAACCAATCAACCGATACATCGATAACTATGAGAGCATCTCAATGAAAGCAGCCCACCTAGAAATTGGAGTTTTGAGGCTCTCTTGCTGCGAGGCTCTCTTGCTGCGGGGAAAGAGGAAGAAGTCAGGAGCCAGAATAAGTGTTTTTACAAATATGAGATGCTCCCATAACTATTCTTCCTCTCTTAAAGACATAACTTCCCCTCCCTCTTCTTTCCCATCCTCTGTCCTCTGCGGTTCGTTCACTCTTTCCTGCATTAACCTCAATTTTTCGCGCCTGACGTTCCGACGCAGCTTTTTGCAGCATTTTCAATTTTTCTGGGTCAGCATTCGATCGCCAAAACAACTTATGATCCTTAATTTTAACGCAATTTTCCTCCAAACACTTCACCAATTCTCGATGTTTCTTAACTGCGCCACGATCTAGAATCCCTAACTTTTCTTCTTGGCGGGTGAGTTTCGCAAACTTGTCGTAATGGGGATAACTAGCAGTAACAAAAGCTTTTTTTCTAACTAAAATTGGCGGATTATACACATCAGAAAAGTCGTGATAGCTGACAGAAAGATCGCGCAAATCTATGTGCATAGAAGTGTGCAAAGCTGGATGCGGGTTAGTGTCAAAATCGGGATAAAATAAATAGGAAATCTGAGGTTTGCGAGCGTAAAATTTGATGATTGTCGCGCCGTCAAGCCTGCCAATTGTGCGGTTGGCGCAGCCTTCGTAGAGCCTGAGCAAAGGGTCTAGTTCTTCTAATGCAGAGACGTGAACTGAAACGGAACCGGGCTGTTTGTAGCCGATCGCACTATCTTCGCAGCAGTCCGCAACAATATCAGGTTTACCCAAACTGTATAGCATTAAATCTGCCAAAGTGCAAGCTTTTTGATAATTGTCAAACAAACCTTTGATGTCTTTGCGGATTTGAGCCGGGAGTCGGCGCATCGAAGGTCGATCGTGGTTTCGTTTTGTTGCCCTAAATCTTGAAGCTTGACGGGAATTATCATAGGTTAAGCATTGCTTGAATAATGACGAGTGGGGAAGGAAACACAGACAAGAAAGCTGCATATTGGTAGAGGCTTATTCCATGAAATATGCACCTTTATTTATCACTCTTTACCAATCGTTTCTCTCTAAAATTGATTGGGCAAAATCTCTCGTTGCTTCACCTGAGTGGTACCACCAAGATATATTTAAGGGAAAAGCTGGCAAATGCCCTTTAGGAGCATATTTTAAGTTAAAGTTTAAATCATCATAGGATTTCCAACCAAAAACGCCACCAAATAAACCTGCTTTTCCTCGCCAGCCCATCTTTTCTCCAAAATCGCCTACTTTTTTTGACACATCCCAATAAATTTGTTTTTGCGCCTTAAAACCAAAATGTCCATTACTATTGTGTGACCAAAGTTGATTGATAGTGCGTAAATCCTCAATGGGCAAGATTCTCAAATTTTGCTCAAAACCACGGTTAGCTATCTTTACTATGATGTCACAGGTTTCTTGGTCTGCTTTTTTCCATTCTCCCACTTTTAGTAAACTACTGAGTCTAGTATAGTCTATGGTCAAAGCCGTATTGATTTCGCTGGAAATCAGAGCAACGATTCCTTCTTCGGAAGTAGCGTTATCTAAATAATGTTGACTTTGTTCCCTAATTTTATTTATAACTGTTGGCGAAGTTAATGGATTAATATGTTGATTAAGTTTGCCTTCATAGAACTTACAAGCAGCATTTCCTACTGCATAAATCATTAGGGCTTTAGCAGAAGCACTTATTATTTTACTGGGAATCATGCCATACTCTAGCCAGTCTATACCTGCCTCAATAGCTCTTTCTCCCAAAAAAGCTGCACCAAAGGCTGTTAAAGCTTCAATTTTTCGTTCGGGATCTTGTAAATTAAATCCATAAATATCGGCAATCTGATAAACCATTTCTGCCGAGAGTTTGGAGATTTCTGGTAAATCGTACTTAGCTATCCCCCTGATAACAGCTTCTGCTCTCGGAATTCCTCTAACTAAATCCACTCCCGCCGCTTGTAAGGATTTTTGAACGATAAGAACATGAGCAATTTCATAGGGAGATTTGTCTCGGTAGCTGTGCTTCAGCCTTTTAACAGACGCTTCAGATGCAGCAAAATTAATTTCACAAACAGATTCACCAATCCAATTAACTAGACTATTCCAAGCATTTGAATTAGATTCTTGCTTCAGTTGTCGTAGTTGAGGATTAGCATTGACTTCAGTATTTATCTGAATAATTTGTTCGCTGGGTTGTGGCGATGATGTTGTATTTGTCGGCGATGGTGCAGGTATTGGTGCGGGTGTTGGTGCGGGTGTTGGTGCGGGTGTTGGTGCGGGTGTTGGTGCGGGCGTTGGTGCGGGCGTTGGTGCGGGTGTTGGTGCGGGTGTTGGTGCGGGTGTTGGCGATATTCCTTCAAATGAAGGTTCAATAAATTCAGCAATAATCTCTGGGTATGTCAGCTCATCTGACATTTCCATAATTGCTCGTATTACTGGCTTCATCTGGTGCTCATCAATATTATCAAAATCCTCATACCGACGGCGCTTGGCACGGTTAGCAACTTGAACAGTAATACGGTAGCGATTGGAAGATTCCACCAAATCTTCAGCACGTTGGATGACTTTAAAGGAATCAAATTGAGGACGTTTATATGACATAATTGAGTACCTTCGGGTGGAAATTTACAAGTATAAGGAGGGTTACTTATTAAGATTAAATAATGGCTAGTCGAACTTCTCAACAGGGTAGGCAACCGACGCTATTTTTCCTACCCTTACCGCTTAAAACCAGCGCTTTTTGACTTTCTTCAAGTGCGATCGCCTCAAATTTTCCACCAACTGCCGCAACTGGCCCACATTTCCCGCTTCGTCGCCATACTTCCAACGCACGTAAGCTTGCGAAACTTCATCAATCACCTCAGCTTCATCAGTTGCATGATTACCGCGCATTGCCTCAGCATACTCCAAAGGCGTTTGAGCTTTCTGCTTGGCAAAACCCCTACTCGCCAAATCCTTCAACATTTCCTGATAAACCCCCTCCACAGGCGGCAACTTCGCCAGCCAGCGGCGGTGGCGCCACTTGCGCCACACTTGCCAAATTAACCAGCCAATAAAGCCAAAGGCGATCGCAGCAATTAAGCCCGTAAACAACCCCACCCAGCCCTTCGCAAACTGTCCCAGAAACCAGCCCACAATCAAACTTATCCAGCCAATTACAAAACCTATGACTGAATCCAGCCCGCTTCTGAGAGGAGTCGGTAGCCAACCCGCGATCCACTTCCAAAACGATTCCAGCGCACTAAAAGTCTGGTTGTCTTCCACCGAAGCCGGAATCAGCGGATAACCGGGAATCGGATTAAAAGCAAACCAGCCGTGATTGGGAAAATATACCTCCGTCATCAAGAAAGCGTCGGTATTTTTCACAATATACAAACCCGTAAACGGGTTAAATTCCCCCGTATCGAAACCCCCCGCCAGCCGCGCCGGAATCCCGATCGACCTCAGCATAATTGTCAATACCGTCGAAAAGTGGTCTGGATATCCCCCTGTAATTTTTTTGCCGCCCTGAGTGTTTTTGTAGCCAAACAGAAAACCCTCGACTAAATCTTCACCTTCTTCTAAGTAAGGCAAGGCTTTTTCTATTTTGTAATTCGGATTTTGCTTTAAATATTGAGCCAAATACAAAGCTTTTTCGTAAGAAGAATCGATCGGTCTATCTGACTGAGATACTCTAGTTCTTGCCGCCAAGATTTCTTCAGTTTTTTCTCGCACCTTCTGGGCAATTTCCGGTGGCACATCCAAATAGAACTTGCGAATATTTTTCGGGTAATTAGTACCAGTTTTACCCAACAAAGAGCGATCGCGAAAAGGCACATTAGAAATCACCGTATAAGTCAAACCTTCCGCCAATTCCACAGGTGATCGCAAACCCCCCTCCGCATCAACCGCAATATCTGTCGTCGGAAAATAAAGTTCCCTCGGCTTGTTTAAAGCCGGAATCAAATTCGGCAACTGAGCAACAATAGTATAACTTTGAATCACCTCTTGAGTGCGAGGCGCATTGGGAAAAGGATTCAGAAAAAATTGATAAGACCACCTAGGTCTATTCACCTTAAAAGCGTCGTCGTTGCGAGAAATTTCCCAACCCTGACCGGTGTATTTGTCGAATCCTAAAACCCGCCAAAAACCCGCAGCCTGCGATCGCACCCGCATCACCACTTGAGGTTTCATTTCCCCCCGCAAATTTTGATTGATGCGCTGGTTGAAACCGTAATAAAAAGTAGAGTCTACCTCTCCTGGCCCAGAGTCTGGGTTTCTCCCCCTTCCTCCGCCAGTTCCTTTTTTATCTCCTCCTCTGACATACCCCGGATTGAGAATGCTGCGCGAGTCAAACTCCCCCTGATATTGAATGGGAGCACTCACCGGAAAAGTCCGCAATTGATAGCCAGGGAGGCGCGGCAAAAACGCAAAAATAGTCAGCCCCAACCCGACAGTTATCAGCAGCAGCCAACCAAAATACTTTGGGGATAAAGTAGCAGCAAATAGCGACAGGCTTTCATTTTTCGCTTTACCTTGTGCTTTTTCGCCAATGACTTCTGGCTTCAAAAATCCCAAGCGCGATCGATAATCCAACACCAAAGTCGGAAGCGCTAAAGCCAAAAACACCAACAACAGCGGCCCAAAAGTCAAGGTTTGGCTGAGAGTCGCTGCTACCCCTAACAAAATTAGCCCGATTACCATCGAATAGCCTAAATCCTTGCGGCGAGGCAAATCGAAACTGTGCAGCACTTGAAGTTGGATTAACAGTTGCGCCAAAACTAACCGCGTATCATTCAATTCTCCCACCAAGCGGCTAAAAAAAGCGAACAGCGCCACCAGCATTCCAATAGCTATGCAGAACTTAGCAGCTACATTGCGATCGCGGCGGCGGTACCAACTCCAAGTTGCTCCCACAATACTAACAGGCACAGCCCACAGGTTCAGGGCTTCTTCAGCAGCAACGTCAGTAGCCACAATTCCCACAATTACCAACAACTGAACTAGGATTCGTAGCAGTAAAGAATCCTCAACCACCGGCGGAGGCATAGCCTCAATCTGCTCCCACAGCTTACCCAAAACAGGTATATTTCGCAGGTTATCAGTTGTCATGTGCACCCATCCAAGTCAACGAGCAGTAGATTGTAGATTTTAGATTTGAGATTGACTCCACAGATGAATTTGGAGGCTTGAACTAAGATCTAAATTTTTTCGCTTTCCACGACAGCAGTCGAGGGATTGCATTTGTTTTTGTGTGAGGTCAAACCACAGAGTAAAAACCTAAATTATTTACTCTAATTAGACCTTTCTAGTTGCTATCTTGTCCTGCCAAAATTGGACGAATAGCAAACATCAAAGGTCGGGTCTCGAAGTTTTGGAATCGAACTTCTAGGGCATAAGTCTTGTTAGGTTGCGGGTCAAACAACTCCACACTTAAATGCCCGGAATTCGGACGATGTGCAGTTGCTTCGGCATCTCCTCCCTTGAGTTCCAAACTTCCTGCCCCCGGAAATTGGCACTCAACTCTTAAACACGGCATTGGCTGTTCTCTGTTGGGGTTCGACAGGTATTGAGCCTCCAGAGTCAGCGAACCCAAACCAGTCAGCCACTCCCGCGAAACCGGCGGCTGATTCACAGGACAATCGAGAGTTAGAGACTCAATGATTTCCTTGGCGGCCAACAGCGACAGCACCATTTGTTGATCGGTACTGGCTGCTTCATAATTCGGGAAATCTTCTAAATCTAGAAGTCCCCGCAAAGAACCTCGGAGCACTAAACCAGCTAACTCGTTGAGTTCCTGAGACTGGCCCGGAAATAAGCCATCTACAGCGCGAACTAACTTCGATCCTTGCCGCAGCGACGACATTACCAGTTCCTGACAAGGTTCTAGCAGTTGAGCAAAAACCCCTTGGGCGATCGGAATTGGCAGGCGGCCCCACCTGATATTTTGTAGTTGGGGAGTCCAGAGGTGTAGGGGGGGAACCCATTGCGGGGCTACATCGTCTGGGTAATCGTGGTCGTAGCTTTTGAATTCTGTTTCCCAGGGGAACAGCGGCGGGTTGGATTCAATTTCGGCTCTAAGCCTTTCTTTTAACAAGGTCTGAAAACGGTCTTGCACGGTCGGTATTTCTCCAATTGTCAGCGGTTGTGCGGGTGCATTGTTGTGCGCCCCCACTTGATAGTCCAGCGGGTCTGGTTCGTCCCATTCCCAGTATTCCACCCCGGAATTGTCGTCTGTGTCGTCCCACTCTTCTGAGTGAGGGGATGGATTGAGGTTTTCCTCATCTTCGTTAGAGGCATTCGCGATCGGCGTCTGCAATATCCAGTCTAAAAAATGGCGATCGAAAGCCTCTGCATCCCTGTTCGTTTCGTTATTCATCACTAGATGCCCCTTCTCCGGAATCTGAACGATTTCGCAATTCCCAGGCAAGTTCCAGCAATTTAAACCACCGTTTCTGTACCTGGGCTACCGTGCTGCCGAGGGTTTGCGCGATCGCTGACTCTGACAGACCCTGTTGTTTCAACTTTAGCAAACGCTGTCCCTCTGGACCAATTTGCTCGCCAAACGCCTGCCACTGAGAAGGCAGCAAACCCAAATTGCGATCTAAGTCTGCTTCCAGCCACTGGTGAACGAGTTCCCAGCGGTGCGACATGGCGAACCTGAGCAAATGGTACTTGAAGCGCTGCTGCAAATAGTCTCTTTGGCGGGGAGTTATGCCCAGAAGCGACTCTATTTCATTAGTCGGCAAGTCTTGCAAGCGCAGCACGAAGTAATCGGCGCAGTCTTGTTGGTTGCGCTCTTTCAAGTAAGCCACTAATTCGTCAATCACGTTTTGCCGCAGAGATTCTGACTCGTCGCCGAGGGGACGAATTGCCGCCGAACCCTGTCCGGCCATCGCTTCCCGCACTGAGTGCACCGAGGTGTCATTCCAAGTTTGGTCGGAATCTGAAGCCCCTCCGTCGGCGGCTTGTTCCATATCTACGGAGGTTTCTTTGGGCTGCTGCTGGGAAAAGGTTTGTGCCCGTAAAATAATTAGTTGCTGGCTGCGGTTCCGAGGTAAAGGAATGCGTCGCTTGCCGAAGCGCTCTACAAAGGCCATGTACTCTGCTAGTTCTAAGCGAGTGCGGGGACTGTAGGTGGGTGGCAGTTGGGTTTCGCGCCGGAATGCCTTTAAAGCTTCGAGATAAAATCCTTGCAAAAAATCTTTGATCAGTTCTACTCGCGCCTGATAGCTAGACTGCACCTGCGGAGGGGTGATGTAGCGATAGACGATCGCGCTGAGGGTACTGTGCAATTCTACTCGCCCAGGCCCGGAGCCTAAATTGTAATAGTGGAGGCATTGTTGCAAGCGGTGCTGAGCGAGGCTCTGGGCTGAACCTTCTATATCTCCAGAGGCCTGAATCCGCTGGCTTTCAGTGCATATCCTGTTGACTTCTGCTGCGAGTCGCCCTGCTACATCTTGGCAGTTCTGCTCAGACGCGCGAGTGGACTTTTTAAGTTCGTCTAACAGCAGTTGAAATATGGTTTCCACGCTCTGGCAGATTTCCCGCATGATGGTTTACAGCTAACAATGAAATTAGCACAGTTAGTCAAAGTATGGATAAATATTTCCTACCGCTACTTTACCCCGTATTCCCCAGATAGGACAAACTGCAATGCCCTCTTTCTCCTCCTTCGCGCAAACACAGAGGACTGCTTTTTTTATCTGTCCTGGAGGCGCCATCCGCCAAGAACCAGGTTTAAACAGTTGCCATTGCAATGATGGTTCATCAGAGTGTCGGGTTTGACAAAGCATTCATGGGGGCCCAAAACGCTACACTGCCGTTGATACGTTCGGCTTAGTGCTGTGGTGGTCACAGCAGCGCAAGTGTTCCTGAAGGTGAAGCGAGCAAACAGGTTCTCTCTTTCGGTCTACTAGATGGGGCCAAGGGTTTCACGGCTGTATTTGAGTTGGGTCTTCCGCCACTTTTGTCATAAAGCTTAGACGGCGATCGCCCGTCTGTTTCTTGGCAGCATCCTGGAACGTCGATTGAAGGGTTTCACTCAATATCATTTCTAGCATCCCAATCATACAGATCTGAACCGCTCATGTCCGAAAATCTGTTTCCTAGCCTTCTAGGATTAATGGGGTTATATTTAATTGCAAGTCCCTTATGCCGTCATTTAAACCAGCTCGCACAATTAAGTGTGTGTGATGTTCGTTAACTTCGGCATAAATTCCTTGATCTTTACTAACAATCAGAGTGCAGCCTTATTATCGCCCGATTGAGCGGGGGTTCACCTGCCGCCCAATCGGTGTACTCGCCAAACAAAGGCGCTTCGGAACAATAAGTTTGATTGCATCTATCTAAGGGTATCAATATTGCAATTACTTTAACCTAGAAAGCAGATATTTTACTAAATTTGACTCGTCTTCGATCGTCCTCTGGGTTGATGTAAGTGGCTGGCGAAATTTGTTCTAATAGTAAAGTTAGAGTTGAAGGAACAATTTTCAATGCGTAAGTTAAACATAGGTCTATCTGACGAGCAGCGTGCAGGCGTTATCGAACTATTGAATCACGACCTGGCAGATGCTTATCTGCTGTTAATCAAAACCAAAAAGTATCACTGGGATGTAGTTGGCCCACAGTTTAGATCGCTCCACCAGTTGTGGGAAGAACACTATCAAGCGTTAACAGTAAATATCGATGCTATGGCCGAACGGGTGAGAACTTTAGGTGGCTATCCAATTGGTACTGCTGAGGGTTTTCTGAAGTATGGCTCGATTAAAGAACATATCGGCGATTTGCCTTTGGCTACGGAAATGGTAGCGCGTTTAGTTGATGACCACGAACTGATTATTCGCAATCTCCGCCAACACGTTGAACAGTGCGGTGAAGAGTTTAAGGATGACGGAACCGCAGACTTTTTGACTGGTTTGATGGAACAGCACGAGCAAATGGCTTGGATGTTGCGCTCGTTTATTGAAGGGGAATCTATTTCGCCCGATGGTAAGCATCCGCAAGCTCAAACTGCTACAGCTTCTCACGCTTAGAGAGATTAAGTAGAAGGAAGAAGGAAGTTCGGCAACGGATGTAACGGATGTAACGGATGTCAGGAAGAAGGAAGAAGGAAGAATGGAAAATTTAAATTCTTTTATTTAACCCTTTTTCCTGATTATCGACCAACCAGGCAGAATTAAACGCCCTCTAGCTTCCTCAAAAACCCGGTTTATTCAAAAAACCGGGTTTTTCAATGTTGGGTTTATGTAGATTTGCGATTTCCTAAACTATTGAATCGCATTCTTTCGTATACCTGCGATGGCAACATTCTGTGAGCTTTCGTCCGTGTCTCAATCCTCGCCAGTGTCGTCCCTTCACTCGATTCAGATGCTGGTTTTAACTCTAACCCTGATGCAGTTAGCGGTGTAACTATTATTTTTAATATACTTTCTATTAAGAGCAGATACAAATTATGGCGCAAAAGTGCCATTGATAAATCTTCTTTGAAAGCTCGGTACAGCCAAGATAATGTACTGCGGTGATTGCCGCTGCGGTTGCTTTTAACAGCTAAGTAAATGTAAAAATTGCTGCTAGACCAGCGATAAATGCTGCTGGGAATTTCGGGATGTTGCTGCCGGACATCGGCCATAATTAAAGAGTGAGATTTTGCCATTGCTGCATAGTTGCTAGACATACTGCTGGCAATCTGCCGATAGCCAACTAAGTATTCTGGTACGACTTTAAATTGATAATGTTCGGCTATGCGGAGGTGAAGTTCCCAGTCTTCGCAGCCTTGAGCGTTTTCTAGTTTAAGTTTGCCGTTGTAACCGCCGACTTTTGCAAAACAAACGCGGCGGATTAGAGATGAGCTGGCATTGCCTATAAAATATTTATAAATTAATGCTGTGTAAACTTCTCCTTCGATGGTGGAGTTATAAAATCCACCTGTGAGCAAGTCTTTTTCATTTATATCAACTGACCAGGAATAGACAACTCCGACAGATGGTGCTGAGGAATTCAGGCAGTTAACTTGTTTTTCTAGGTTTTGCGGATACCAAATATCGTCGGCATCGATGGGAGCAATATATTCGCCTTTTGATTTTTCAATTGCTAGGTTGCGGGCGACGGCGACGCCAGCATTTGATTGGTGGAATAAGCTGACTCGGTTATCTTTTTGAGCAAAAGATTGGACGATTTCGGCTGTTGTATCTGTAGAACCGTCATCAACCACTAAAACTTCTATGTTTTGATAAGTTTGAGATAAGACAGATTCTAAGGTTTTAGCAATAAAATTGTCAGCGTTGAAAGCTGGTATGATGACTGAAACTAATGGCTGATTTAAAGTGTTTTGGGATGTGTTCATGTAATAGAAAAAATGGTTTAGGTAAAAGTTTTGGTTCAAAGGGAGCTAGCTAAGGGTATGTTAGCAAATTACTAAAGCTCGATCGTACAGCGTCGGAAATTTGAAGACGTATATTTGACGTATATTTAAAATATATTGCCAAAAGTAATAAAATGTGCACTGACTCCGCAGTCGCGATCGAGACTTGGGGCAGCAGTCACTCGCGGATGAGGTCTGTAAAAGAAATTGTACCGCGCAAGTCCTGACAGTTCGTGGGTATCCGTATAAACGATGTTGGATTTTATACGGTGTGCCTACTTATAAAATCAAACTCTTGTGTATTGCAACACAGCCGCACCAAAATGTTGCAGGGGCTTTTTCCGAAGTTTACACAAACAATGATATATTTAAAGATTTTGTAAAGCTGTTGTCTACATCAGGTCAGTCTCAGCAAGATATGGCGTAAAATAGAGGTAAGAATGGGGAAAATCAAATCGAGAATACCAGCAAAAAATCTAGTTGAAGACAAACAAAAATCGAGTTATAAATAAAAAAGTAGAGCTGATTTTACCCTTCGTAAAGTAGCACCAATAAAATTCCAGCAAATTTTAGCCCCTGCCATTTAAACAATTTAGGTAATGATTTCTACCGCCGACCCCACTGTATCCGTTATTATCCCAGTTCACAACGGGGGCTCTTACTTCCGCACCTGTTTGTCAAAACTGGCTCAAGCTGTGCCCAGGCCGATCGAGATTATTGTAGTAGCAGATGGCGAAAGCGACGGTTCTTGGCGTCTAGCCAAGGAATTCGGCGCCAAAGTCATCAGGATTCCCGAATGCGGGGGGCCAGCGCGGGCAAGGAATTTGGGAGCCCAAGCTGCAAAGGGAGATATTCTGTTTTTTGTAGATGCTGATGTCGCTGTTTGTCCTGAAGCTGTGGGCTATGCGATATCGGTGTTCAAAAATAATCCCTACTTAGCTGCTTTCATTGGCTCTTACGACGATGATCCTGGAGATCCTGATTTTCTATCGCAGTACAGGAACTTGCTGCACCACTACGTGCACCAAACAGGTAACGAAGAAGCTTCGACTTTTTGGGGCGCTTGCGGAGTGATTCGCCGGGAAATTTTTTTGCAAATGGGTGGCTTTAATGAGAGTTACCGCCAAGCTTCGATCGAAGATATTGAGTTCGGCTACCGTTTGAAACAAGCAGGTTATAACATTCGGCTGTGCAAAACATTGCAGGTGAAGCATTTAAAGCGGTGGAAACCTATGGGTATGGTGAAAGCTGACTTTTTCTACCGAGCACTGCCTTGGACAGAACTGATTTGGCGCGATCGCAAATTGAATAACGACCTCAACTTGCAAGTTTCAAACCGCATTAGCGTGATTTTAACTTATGCAGTGCTGCTGGCAATTTTGGGGACGTGCTGGTCGCTGAGCTTTCTGCTACTGGCTGGTTTGCTGGCCATACCACTGGTAACAATTAATGCACCGCTTTACCGATTTTTTTACCGTAAACACGGTATCCTATTTGCCCTAAAAACTATTCCGTGGCACTGGCTTTTCTACTTTTACAGCGGACTGGCATTCGCGATCGGCACTGGTCGCTACTTATACCAAAAAAAGCCTGTGACTGGCAAAGTTAGCTTGCCGGTATCCGCTCAATAAATCAAGGCAATTTGTGCTTAAACATCAGGTCGATCAATAGTTTCTCAGGGTATTCACGGGTGCATCTATCTCTTTGACAAGTTATAAATAACTGTATAGTTTGGATAAAAAAGCTGGAGGTAGGCGGAGTGAAACATTATCCTGTTGCGATCGTTGGTGCAGGCCCTGCGGGCTTGACTGCTGCCTACGAGCTCGTCAAGCAAGGCATCATCCCTGTTGTATTAGAAAAAGGTGATAAAGTTGGGGGAATAGCTCGCACAGAAACCTACAAAGGCTATCGTTTCGACATTGGCGGCCACCGCTTTTATACTAAAGTTGAAGCCGTGCAGCAGTTGTGGCAAGAGGTGCTGGGAAATGAGTTTATTAAAGTGCCACGATTGTCGCGAATTTTTTATCGAGGCAAATTTTTTAACTATCCGATTAGTGCCTTCAATACTCTCTTTAATTTGGGCATAATTGAGAGTACGCTGATTATTTTGAGTTATCTGAAAGTGAGAATTTGGCCACTTACGGAAGAAAAAACTTTTGAACAGTGGGTGATAAATCGTTTTGGCGAACGCTTGTATAAAACATTTTTTAAGACTTACACTGAAAAAGTTTGGGGTATTCCTTGTTCGGAAATTCAAGCAGATTGGGCGGCGCAGCGGATTAAAGGATTGTCGCTGACAACTGCAATTATTAATGCTTTGTTTGGCAGCAACGACACTAAAACATTAATCAAAGAGTTTGATTATCCGGCTTTGGGGCCGGGGATGATGTGGGAAAAATTCGCGGAAGCTGTGGAGAATAAAGACGGCAAAGTTTATCTCGATACTAAAGTGATTAGCTTTGAGCGTGAAGGTAATAAGATTAAAAGTATTACTGCGGAGCAAAACGGAGAATTAGTTCAATATTCTGCTGATAATTTCATTACGAGTATGCCGATATCGGCGCTGGTAGCAAGAATGAAACCGCAGCCGCCCGAAGAGGTATTGCACGCCGCGCGATCGCTCAAATATCGAGATTTTTTGATTGTAGCGCTGATTGTCGATCGCAAGGATTTGTTTCCTGACAACTGGATTTACATTCACTCTCCCGAAGTCAAAGTGGGACGAATTCAAAACTTTAAGAATTGGAGCGCTGCTTTAGTTCCTGATGTCAGCAAAAGTTGTTTAGGAATGGAATATTTCTGTAGCGTAGGCGACGAGATTTGGGAAATGTCGGACGCTGAACTTATCGAATTAGCAACTCGCGAGTTGGTTGGTTTGGGGTTAGCAACAACTGCTGATGTGCAAGATGGAGTTGTCATACGGCAACTTAAAGCTTATCCAGTTTATGATGGGGAATATCGAGGACACTTGCAGGTACTTGAAGGTTTTTTGAAGGGATTTGAGAATTTGCAGACGATCGGGCGAAACGGTATGCACCGATACAATAACCAAGACCATTCTATGCTGACGGGAATCCTGGCTGTGAGAAATATTCTCGGCGAAAAGCACGATTTGTGGGATGTGAATACTGAGCGATCGTACTATGAAGATTTTAGTGTCGATCGCTCAAAAGAAAAAAAGGATTCGGATTTGATTTCGCAATCAAGCTGATATTTGGCAACTGTTGCAATGAGGCGATCGCGCATCTTTATCTTTGTTTGTGGGCGATCGCTCAACTATCATCAGGTAACGGCGGCAATAATGCCTCTACTTGTACCAGTAAACTAGGCAAAATACTTGTAACAATATTCTAAATAACTTCCGAACTCACTTGGTCATAGCGATAAACTAAAATATTTCGTAAATTAATCGCCTTTCGCCAATCAATTTCGGGATGAAACTGCTGAAACTCGATCGAAACTCTCCGAGCTGCTTCTCCCAAAATCCCCAACAGCCGCTCTACGGCACTTTGCATAAAAACACTTTCAAGATAAGTCTCGCAAGAAGCATCAGCCGTAAACTCCTGAATCCTACGGATTGCCTGCGCCATGTCCCAAAGTGAAGCACTATCCCGCTCGTTGGCTTGCATAAATCACTCGATAGGTTTTCAAAATGTTTGATCGCCGATAGGGATTTTTTAACTGCTTTTTTTCCACCAAATCTACAGATCGCTCAAATAAATGCTCTATCTCTTCCTGCATACCCAATAAATGAGACAGCGTGAGGCGGTGCGATGGCTCGTAAGTAACTAATACATCCACATCGCTATCAGGGCGAAAATCATCCCGCAGCACCGAGCCAAACAGTGCAAATTCGACAATGTTCCAGCGCTGGCAAAATTGCGCGATCGCATCCAGAGATACTTTTAGGCGATCGCTCACTACATATTCTAAATCCGATTGCAACTCAATCATGGGCGAGCAAACCTCCAATGATAGCAACTAACGTCTGAGCTAAAGTGAAGCAATGACATCGCTAACTTTCACCATGAGTGTCATCGGCTCGATCGGCGAAACAGTAAACCCGCACTTCTGGTAAAACTGCTTCGCATCTTCGGAGATAGCGTGTACGAGAATTGCCCGTATCCCGGCAATCTCAGCAGCTTGCAAAGTGCGAAGAATTGCATCCCGCAGCAAAGCGCGTCCGATGCCGCAGCCTTGCCAGTTGCGATCGACTGCAAGCCGTCCAATCACCATAACAGGAATCGGATCGGGCATATTGCGCCGGACTTTACCCGTTGCAGTAGTTTGTGCTATTGCTCCATTTGCCAGACAATAGTACGCAATGACTGCTTGGCGATCGCACAAAACATAAGTCCGTGAAGCGCCCTCTGACTCATTTTTCAGAGCGCGGCGCTTGAGCCATTCATCTAACAGACTGTTGCCTGAATCAAAGGTCTCAATTTGATGTAACGAGTTCAGTTTTTCAGGCGGGCAGAGTTGGTCTAAATCTCGATCTAATCCCACGGAGATTTTGTTTTTAGTAATGCGTTTAGCTTCAGATTTTGCGTCGGCGGTGCATCCAGCAGCGCCAAAAACTGCTTAAATTTAATTTCATCTAACCCAAAAAAACAGCGGTCTAGAATCACATCTTGAGCTTTTTGGTAAGCTGATTCAAGCATGAACTCCGATCGGCTTTTTCCCTGTAATTGGGCCGCGCGATCGATGAGAGCGCGTTGATTCGGCTTAGCTCGAATGTTGATTGTCACATCACGGGTCTGGCTGGCTGATTCTTCAGATGCTGGCGGGTGCATAACAGTTACCTCTGGCTAGACACAGTAGTAATTTGAGCTAGTAAGCTGTCGCGCATTTAAATTGTAGATTGAGGGCGGGCGGGACGCCCACCCCACAAGACTTTAAATTTTTTTGACATACCATTTAAATGCCGCAACAGCTTAGCAGCATATTTATATGCTAATTTTTTGTATACACAATGTCAACACATCTACTGAAATCTGCGATCGCGGATCTAGTTAACCGCGAGGGAATCGTGAACTCACGCATTGTACGGGCAGCCCCCGCCGCCGCTGATACAGGAGCGCCTAAGTCCTGATGTTGCCTTTCTAGGTCTGTTTTGATAGTTGACACAAATTTTTTAAACTTGTGCTAACTCTTGACTTACAGACTTACACAGTGAAAATATGCTAAGACGCCAGCAACAAACAAACCAACCTATGAACTTTTCCAAGAAGTCAGGGGGCAAAAGTGCCACATCCCCAACAATCAACTCAACACAGAATCTCGGCGCCGCAGGATTGCGGAAATTACTTTTTGCCGCCGGAATAGCCTCTCTGTGCGCTAGCTGTCAAAATCCTCCAGCACCCACCGCCACAACTCCCGGAGGCAGCCCCGGAAACAGTCCCGCAGCCACTCCCGTCGCAGTCAGCAGCCCCGGAGACCCAAATACTGTCAAAATTGTCTCCATGCTGCCCATGACAGGCAGCGCCTTGGGTCAAGCTCAAACAATGGTCAACGGCATCCAACAAGCCCTCGCCGAAACCAACTCGAAAGCTTGCGACGGCAAAATCCAAGTCCAATACGAAGTTTACGATGACGCCACCGCCGCCGCCGGCAAATGGGACCCGGCCCAAGTAACGTCAAACTCAAACAAAGCCGTCGCTGACGGTTCGGTAGTTGCCGTCATCGGTCACTATAACTCCGGTGCCGCCAAACTTTCCATTCCCGTGCTCAACCAAGCTAACATCGTCATGATCAGTCCGGCCAACACTTATCCGGGACTGACTAAACCAGGAAAAGGCGAAGCCAAAGAACCCAACGTTTATTATCCCGCTGGCACTCGTAATTTCACCCGCGTTGTCCCCGCTGACGACCTTCAAGGGGCTGTAGCTGGCAACTGGGCGAAATCTTTAGGCGTGCAAAAAGTCTACATTCTTGACGACCAAGAACTCTACGGCAAAGGCATCGCTGATGTTTTTGAGGCAACTGCTAAAAATTTGGGAATTCAAGTCCTCGGAAGAGAGGGAATTGATATTAAAGCTAGCGACTATAAGGCGTTAATGAATAAGATCAAAGCTTTAAATCCCGACATGATTTACTTCGGTGGCACTACTCAGAGCAATGCCGGACAAATAATTAAAGACATGAGAAATGTCGGGATGGCGGCTGATGCAGTTAAGTTCATGGGGCCCGACGGCATTAAAGAGCAAGCTTTAATTGACGCGGCGGGCAAAGATGCCGAAGGAATTTACGCTACTTTTGGCGGCTTGCCTCCTCAAGAATTGACTGGTGCGGGCGCGAAGTGGTACGAAAGTTACAAGGCAAAATATAATGCTGAACCGGAAGCTTATGCAGCTTACGCCTATGAAGCTGCTAAAGTTGCGATCGGCGCAATTAATAAAGTTTGCAAAAATGACCGCGCTGCTATCCGCGAAGCTGTGTTGGCAACTAAAGATTTTAACGGGGTACTCGGCACTTGGAGTTTTGACACCAACGGCGACACGAGCTTGACTACAATGTCAGGAAATGTTGTTAAAGGTGGCAAGTGGGAGTTCGTGAATGCGCTCAAGACGGAATAATTAGTCAGTTGACTGTTGTCAGTTGACTGTTGTCAGTTGACTGTTGTCAGTTGGCTGTTGACTGTTGTCAGTAGTGATTTTAACTGGTTCCTAAGCAGAGCCTAGGAACCAATGTCACTCTTGGTCTGCTGGGCTTTCCGATCCGAAAAATTGGAGGTAGATCCTCCGAATCAGCGTTTCTAATATCGGCCTAGAAACGAGTAGAATGAATGTTCATAATGCCCAATTTCCAATTCCCAATTACGAATAATTATGAAAAACTGGAAAAGTATTCTCTTATATCTAGGTGTAGCTTATATAGTTTTGTTATTAGGGCCGATCGCAGGATTTGATTTGCCAAAAATCGTTGGAGAAATAGTCAGCAATCCTGAAGTTTTTATCCAACAATTATTAGTTGGTCTGGTCAACGGCGCGCTGATTGCAATTATTGCCTTGGGTTACACTATGGTTTATGGCATTATTGAGTTAATCAATTTTGCTCATGGCGATTTGTATATGTTGGGTGCTTTTGCTTCCTTAACCGTGTTCGGGGCTTTTGGGATGCAAGATGGCGCACCTTTAGCTATTGCTATACCGGTGATGTTAGTTGCTTTAATTGTATGTTCGGTATTTTGTGCGGGACTCAATATTCTTGTGGAAAAGTATGCTTATCGACCTTTGCGAAATGCTCCTCGTTTGGCTCCTTTAATTTCAGCAATTGGAGTTTCTTTTATTTTCCAAAATATGGGGTTATTTTGGGGAGGATTGAAAGCTTTTATTCCGGTGATGGGTTCTAATTCTGCTGCGCCGAAAAGTTTTCCCGATTTGTTACCGCGAGTTGATATTTTCAAAGCTTTGGGAATTCAAACGAGTATTGTATTTACTACGAAAGATTTAATTGTGTTGGTGGTGGCGGTTGTATTGATGGTTTTGCTTCATGTTTTTGTGCAATACACTCGTCTGGGAAAGGCGATGCGGGCAACGGCTCAAAGCCGCGATGCTGCTAAAATTATGGGAATTAATGTGGATCAGATTATTGCTCTGACTTTTTTGATTGGCGGAGCTTTGGCGGGCTCGGCAGGAATTTTGGTCGGTCTGTACAACAATACTATTGTTTTTACGATGGGGTTTACAGCAGGTTTGAGGGCTTTTACGGCGGCGGTTTTGGGGGGAATTGGCAATATTGTCGGGGCGATGTTAGGAGGGGTTTTGATTGGGTTGCTTTCGTCTTTGAGCGATCAGTATTTGTCGAGCCGCTGGACTAATGCTTGGGTGTTTGGGGTTTTGGTGGTGATTTTGGCTTTTCGGCCTGGGGGTTTGTTGGGCGAGAATGTTCAGGAAAAGGTGTAATTTGGAAATGGAGAAATGGGAATATGTCAAACAAGATAATTCAAGCAATTTAACTGGTTCCCAGGCTCGGCTTGGGAACTGATGTCTAGAGGCTCTGCCTCGCATCACCAAATCTGCTAATTATAGCAATATTGTGATAAAGTAAATGTGGATGACGAGGGTAGAAAACTGTGCCCGAAACAAAAGTTATTTTTTATCAATATCGAGAAGGCGCGGCTCCAGTTCTGGAATGGCTTAAGATACTCCTGAAGCACGATCGCAAAGGCTATGCCAACTGTGTTGCGCGAATTCAACAACTAGCAAGTACAGGTTACGAGTTACGACGACCTGTGGCAGATTACCTGCGTGACGGAATTTATGAATTACGGGCAAAGCATCGGGAGCATCCCAGTTTTGTAAATAGCCGAATAAGTGTAAAATAGTTAAAATCAATAAAAGCGTCAAAAAAAGTCGAGAAAAAGAGCCAT